>JAHJRM010000062.1 GCA_018830905.1 Nanobdellota archaeon | reverse complement strand
ATCTCTTGAGGGTAAGATTATACATATGCCTTCTAATGTTTTAGAATTATAAAACCTAGTTCCGTCTGGTTTATGTCCCAATTCAGCTCTTAAAGCATATGTGGTCTTTCATAAAGGGGAATCTTAATAAATTTTTAATCAAACAAAATAAGCAGTAGGAAAGTCCCATAATTCTCAAAGATATTATATTGTAATGCTTTCGTTCGATTCAAATATTCACTCGCGGACGAATGATTTATTTTAAAACAACAAAAACATTAAATAAAGCTTTTAGTAGTTCTATGCTGAAATTCTCGCACTTGCGCACTTGAATCTTACACAAGAACTCTATCAACGTCGTCTTCTTCGACGGCCTTAATTGTCTCGTTTTGCGAATGACTTCGAGCTTAGATGCCTTCAGCTCTTATTCATACAGTGCGTAGCTATGCAGCCTGCCAAATGACAACTGCTCACCAGAGGCACCCGAGTTCCGTTCCTCTCGTACTAGAAACTCGTTCCACTCAGACAATAACATACCTAGTAGATATCATACAAACTGTCTCGCGACGTTCTTAACCCAGCTAACGATCCCTTTTAATGCGTGAACTCCGACACCCTTGCACGCTTCTGCACGCGCAGGATAGGGAGAGCCGACAGCGAAATACCAAACCGCCCCGTCAATTCGGACTATCGGGGGCGACCAGCTTATTATCCTTGGGGTAACTTTTCTATCAGACACGGCTTCTATTAAAAAAGCACGTGGGTTCACTAGGCCAATCTTTCGATCATGCATTTCTTGCTTTTCAAAATGCATTCAGACAAACTTTTGCCCTCGCACTCAACTCCAGATTTCCAAGCTGGATGAGTTTGTCTTTGGGTCCTATCGATATATTTTCGACAGGGTGCCGCCCCAGCCAAACTGCCCGCCTGCAGCTGTCCCCTAAAGGGTAAGAAATCTTAAAAAAAACGAGTAGTATTACATATTTTGCTCCGCCAGCACCAAAATGCTGACATCGACGCTCCTACTTATTCTATGCGTCTCTCTTAAGATTACAACAACAAGTTGCAGTAAAGTTCCACAAGGTCTTAGCTTCCCACTAGGCGTCCGTGGTCTTTGCACCACGCGATGTGTTCAGAAGGTTCCAACTAGGGACAGTGACAACCTCGTTAAACCATTCATGCACGTCACCATTCAGATGACAAGGCATTACGCTACCTTAAGCAAACTGTTACTTTCACCCCGTAGGGCTACTGACCTTGATAAACAAGGCGGATTTGCGCGAGCAAACCTCTGCATGTCTCCATGCAGATCGGACTATATCATCACGAATTGCAATTTAGTTCGTGTCTAGCGTATAGTCTCTGAGGATCCCAAAGAATCTAAAACTTCTTGGAGATTATATCTCCTATATTTTCCTTTATTGTTCATAACAAAAACTTTTCTTATTAGCTTCTTAAAATCTCGAACATTACTATGTTGATGTTGGTCTAAACCTTCAACAACTTCTGCAAATAGTTCAAAATTTTTTTTCTTAACAATTAGTTTGTGTTTTTTGAAAAAAGGAATTATCTTTTCTACCAATTCTTTTCTGCTCTGCACTATGAATTGCATAGTGTCTGGTTGCCCGTATTTTTTTATTACTGTTCCACAACCTAACATCTTCTGGAAATTGTATAATAATTTCTTATGATTCTTATGTTGTGTCACATGAAATATAGGGTCAAGCACCCATCTCATTTTTGCAGAATCTTGTTTCTTTAAAGAGATATTAAAACATCCCTCGCCATCAACAAAACCTAAAAAATAAGAAATGAATCGGTTTCTATTCATAACCCTCATACGAAGGTTAAGTTTATATAGCTTTGGTTTCCTGCGGATTGTCCCTATCATTTAGATTTTTACCGTCGTGAAACGACTGGTACTAAATGCTTAACAGGAGTTTCCCGCATACAGCCAGATTTTGATGCCCCCTAAATTGAGGGTCATAGTTACCCCCGCCGTTTGGCGGGCCTTAGCTCCCTTGAAAAGGAGTTTGAGACACCACCACTGGGCAGGTCTCACCAAGTATACAAGTCCTTTCGGATTAGCACTTGGCTACGTTTTTGGTAAACAGTCGGGCCATCTTTGTTACTGAGATCTATCGATGCATCCATATTACTAAAGACACAAAGATAGACATCCCTTGAGCCTAAGCTACAGGACTAATTTGCCGAGTTCCCTTAGTTGGTTTCGCCTTTCACGTCTTAGCCTTTTCAGCTTGGGTACCAGTGTCGGTTGTGGGTACAGCTGATTAAATCAAGAGTACAAACTTTTCATTGACTCCCGGAATCGGTGATTTTGTTTGACAGATTCAAAAAGATCTAAGCATTACGCTAACTAAACTTCTCTATCAAAACACTCTCTCGAGTGCTCACCTATCCGAAAGCGATTCGCACTATGTAAGATTCAATCAATGCAGGAATATTAACCTGCCCTCCATCGTCATTCTCGGTTAAGAAATGACTTAGGTGCTGACTAACCCTTGGATAACATATATTGCCAAGGAAACCTTACCCTTTCGACGTATTCCGTTCTCAGGAATATCACATCCTACTACCACCAGGATTCTCATTGCTTCTCGTTCCACACCTTCTCTCGAAGATGCTTCTGTACAAAAAGCACGCCTGCTTACCCGAACTCTCATCTGAGAGCCGCCGGAGTATCGGTACTGTATTTAGCCCCGTCCATTTTCAGGGCCCTGGACCTCGACGGGTGAGCTGTTACGCTTTCTTTAAATGTTAGCTGCTTCTAAGCTTACATCCCCGCTGTCTCAGGTTCAAGACACCTTTCGATACACTTAATACAGATTTAGGGACCTTAACTCCGGACTCCATTGTTCCGGTTTCGGAACAGTATCTTACATACTGCCCCTGTTTCTTGTCGTACGCAGTCAACAGCTTCTGAGTTGGAAAAAATTCCGTAATCATTTGACCCTGCAAATTTTATCCGTACTTTACATCGCTGACAAACTAGACAAGACTATACGAAGGCATATTTCAGCAGGAACCAGCCATCGCCAAGTTAGATAGGCATTTCACCCCTATTCACAGATCACCCGAGTACATGCACGTAACAACGGTTTGGGCCTCCATCCTCCTTTCGGAAGACTTCACCCGGTCCATGAATAGATCACTTGGCTTCAGGTCTCATCCATGTGACTAACGCCGGTTAAGACTTGCTTTCGCTCCGGTTACCTTATAAAAAAGTTAGCCTCGCCACATAAATAAACTCCCTGGCCCGTTCTTCAAAACGTACGTTACAACTCCCGTAGGAGCAGTAACAATCTGTAACTATTAGATTTCAAGTCTTTTCACTCTCTGTCAAGAGAACTTTTCAGCTTTCCCTCGCGGTACTATTGCGCTATCGGACTTTGGTTATATTTAGGGTTAGCAGTTAATCCTGCCATATTCAGACCCCCAATCCAGGGGGCCCTACTCTTTTAAAGAGCAACATATCAACTTTGCCTACGGGACTATCACCCTCTGCAGTGCACCTTTCCAGGCGACTTCGACTCATTGACTTAGCCACTTATCTTCACCACATCTCTAACTCTCTTTCGAAAGTAGATTCAGTTTGCCCTGTACCCTTTTCGCTCTCTGCTAATAAGGGCATCATTATTTATTTTCTTTTCCTGCCGGTACTAAGATGTTTCAATTCCCGGCGTGACTTTCCCTCTCGGGATAATTCAGAAATCTCGGGATCAATGTTTGCATGCAACTCCCCCGAGCTTATCGCAGCTTGCCACGTCTTTCGTCAGAACCAAAACCAAGCTATCCGTCTAATAGTGTTGGTAGTAATTTTCATTCATTCAACTAGTGGATTCCTTTGCTTATCTCATTGAATATGATTTATTGATATAAGAATTTGCTCGCTCCTCCGTCGCTCGATTCACTTTGCTCAGAACCATACTCCGTCAAGGTTCTTCGCATTAATTTTTATTAAGCGAAAAATTCAACGAAGTGAATTTTGAGCCAAGTGCTTGTGAGCTGAGCGACTTCGTGGTAGAGACAATTTTTACTAATCTCTCGTGCGAGGTCGCGAACTGAAGCGCGAACGTACTTCTTTATCAATATTTCTCATTCTCAAAATGATCCCGAAGTTTTTCATCCGGAACCAACTTCACTCAAAAAGTGAATGTGATTTGTGATTGTAACTAAACATCTTCAGAAAGATTTTATGGACCTGCCGTGAATCGAACACGGAGTTCCTCGGTGCAAACGAGGTGTTTTACCATTAGACTACAGGCCCTTGGACAGTGACCATTTTGTCATATCCATAACAGCTTTTCAAGGGACTGTATAACACAGGCCCAATGTTTAATTTAGCCCGAGTCTGTTTTAAAACTTTTCTGAACAAGATGAGTATGTAGAAGAGCTTAGTGTTAATTAATTAGTTCGCTTCACTTCGTTCCGCTCGAATTTACTTAACTCCAAAATCGTCTCCGACAGATTTTTCCGCATTAACTTTCATTAAACGAAAAACTCAACGAAGTGAGTTTTGAGTCAGTAAATCGTGAGTGAAACTTTAGTTGAAAGAACTTAATCTTCTAATAAAAAATTTAGGAGGTGATCCATCTGCAGGTTCCCCTACAGATACCTTGTGACGACTTAACCTACCTTACTATATCTTGGCTCTCCTTCGAAAAGTTTCACCATAACATAACTTGGTTGGTTTGACGGGCAGTGAGTGCAAGAGACAGTGACATATTCACCGTTCGCTGATAACAAACGATTACTACGGATTCCAGCGTCATGAGGCTGAGTTACAAACCTCAATCTGAACTGAGACGGACTTTATGAGATTAGCTTCTCCTTTCGGAGTTGCGTCCCTCTGTATCCGCCATTGCCGCGCGCGTGTTGCCCAGGGGATTCGGGCTGTACTCACCTAACGTAGCCCTCACTCTCATCCTTGTTACCAAGGCAATCTCTATATTGTACACGTAGTAAATATAGATGAGGGTTTTGCCTGTTACCTGATTTAACAGGTCACCTCACGGCACAGGCTGACGTCGGCCATGCAACTCCTCTCAGCGTGTCAGGTAAGCCCTTCAGACTGACCTTCATTCTGCTGTCGCTCCTGGTGAGGTTCACGGTGTGGAATCTAATTGAACCGCACGCGTCACCCGTTGTAGTGTCTCCCCGCCTATTCCTTTAAGTTTCGGCCTTGCGGCTATACTTCCCAGGTAGCACACTCTACGGCTTCCCTACAGCACCGATGCCTCTCGAAGAGGTACCGATGTTTAGTGTGCAGTGTTTACTGCTAGGACTACACGGGTATCTAATCCGTTTTGCGCCCCTAGCCTTCATCCCTTACTGTCAGAACCGTCCTCGCAGGATGCCTTCGCTGTTGTGAGTCCGTCTAAGATCAACACATTTTACCGTTACTTTAGACGTACTTCCTGCGTCTTCCGGTCTCTAGCCATGCAGTATTTCCCGCTCGCCTCAGATTTAAGATCTGAGATTTCACAGGAAACTTACATAGCAAGCTACGGATGTTTTAGACCCAATAAATATGGCTGCGACTTGGACCGCGAGTATTACCGCGGCGGCTGGCACTCGTCTTGCCCAGTCCTTATTCGCCAAACTTTTTACATTTGGCAAAAGCTCCTCAATGAGGAGCACTCTGGCTCAAACTATCACGCTTTCGCGCATTGTAGATTATTCCTAACTGCTGCACCCCGTAGGGCTGGGAATAGTGTCTCAGATTCCCTCTCAGGGCCTCTCCGCTAAGAGCCCTTACGGATCATAGGCTTGGTGGGCTATTACCCCGCCAACAACCTAATCCGCCGCAGCCCCATCCTTAAGCACGAGTTTAAGAGATAAATCTTTCCAGGGTATATCTCCTATCAAGTATTACACTCAGTTTCCCGAGATTATCCTTGACTTAAGGGCAGGTTAGCTACGTGTTACTGAGCAGTTCGCTCCTCCTCAAATTCCGAAGAATCAAAGAAAAAACTTGCATGTCTAAACGCAAACCAGAGAGCCGCAGCCGCCAGCAGGATCAACTGGATTTAAACTTCATCGATTTATTTTATTTTAAAATATTTGTTCGCTCCACTTCGTTTCGCTCAAATTTACTTGGTTCCAAAATCGTCTCCGACAGATTTTTCCGCATTAATTTTTAGTTAAGTAAAAAACTTGACGAAGTCTGTTTTGAACCAGTTAATTGTGAGCGAAGCGAACGCAATGTTTTTTCTAAGAGAAAAACTTAACGAACATAAATCTCCGCGCATTATCTTGCAAAAAGATAACACTTCACTCAATCTCCACTATTGGCTTTATGCTTATTAGAATTACAACTAAATGACTGCTTCTACATACTTCATACCTTAATGCAAACTCTTAACGTTCCAGTTCTCTGTATGCACATTGTTAAGGCACTCATCTTAGTTACAAGAAATTATCTTTCTCTGCGTTTATAAATCTTTCGAGGAGAATCAAGAAATAATCCTTATTAGAATTAATAATCCGAATTTATCTAAGAGCTTCTGCAAGAGGAGAGTATGGAAACTCTCTTCTTTTATCGAGAATCAAATTATTGAGCAATCTAAATGAACTCTCCGCCAACGCTTTTTCAACATTCCCAAATTCTCCATTGACAAAAGATTCCATAACAAATTCTCCCTCAGAATTATCATGGGTTCTCCAGATACCTCTATAAGTTTCTCCGTTATCAATACTTACTCCTGAATACCACATCTCTTTTTCCGAAGCCCCACGGCTTACAGCTCTGGGGGAATATTTTTTTGAGAATGCCATTCTAGTATCTCGAAGAAGATTAACAATGTCTGCCCGCCCAAATCTATCAAAACAGAAACCACCATCTTCAGAAGTTAACCAGATGTAAAAAGCCCCAAAATCCTCATCTTCCATAATATCTTCAGGAGATTTACTCCATACTCCAACAAAATCTGGAGGAGAATCAATTTCAACCATTCCTAAAAAAGGCAGATTAACTTTATAAAAATAGTTGTCTTAGAAAACATATGAAAAAAGAGGAGAGAAAAATTCTAATAAAATATCTTGTCGTATTGGCAATTGTCTTAACACTTTTTGCAATAATTTCTCTGAATCACATAAATTTTGACGAACCTCTTATAATTTAAATTCCTAAAAAACGAAAGAAAAAAGATAAATTATTAATCTTTTAAACGAAATTCTTCATCATTTGTGGTTTTATTTTTTCCCAAGTTTTTGTTTAGATTTTTCGTATAAATCTAAAAGCAAATTTAAGAAAATATCTTGATTTCTAAACTTATTGGTAAATTTAAGAAGATTAAATCTATATGCCGTGTCATTAAATACTCTTATTGTTGTTGCTTTATTTTCTTCCATTTTTATATAAATTATATGAGTTTTTAAGACTTACATATGTTGCTATTGATATGCTTCTATGCAATTTAACAATAATTAATTTTATTTAAATCTTTCTTCACATTATCAATTCCAATTAATCTCGCGTTAGCGAGCATTTTTTATATTCTAATTTCCTAATTAATATATGACAACCAAAAAGCTAATCTTCGTCGTCCAAAAACATAAAGCGTCCCATCTTCATTATGACTTCCGTCTAGAAATGAACCGTGTTCTAAAAAGCTGGGCCGTTCCCAAAGAACCTCCAAAAACAAAAAACGTAAAACGGCTTGCCGTCGCTGTCGAAGATCATCCTCTTGAATATGCAAAATTTCACGGAACAATTCCCGAGGGAAATTACGGTGCAGGAAAAGTTGAAATCTGGGACTCAGGAAATTATGAATTAAAATCCAAAGACAGCAAGAAAATTGAATTTACGCTTCACGGAAAAAAACTAAAAGGAAATTTTGTCCTCGTAAAAACTAATTATGGAAACAAGCCGGAGAAAAGCTGGTTGTGGATGAAGGTTGGTTGATTTGTAGCTCGCTGCGCTCGCATAATAATAAAGTAAAACCCTGTAAGTTTATGTTTATTTTTAGACTTATTAATTTCTCCAAGCGAAAAACTTGACTAAGTTTGTTTTGAGCCAATTAATTGCGAGGTGAAGCCGAGCAGTATCTCCTAAATCAAAATAATTATAAACAACTTCCCCCAATAACCACTATGGACTCAAATGAAAAATTAGAGTTGATAATGAAGAATACTGAAGAGATTGTAACTCTTGAAGAACTTAAAACTCTTCTAAAAAAGAAAAAGAACCCAACTGTTTATTGCGGTTACGAACCAAACGGGCCTCTCCACTTAGGGCATTTTGTTACAATAACAAAGCTTCTGGATTTACAAAAAGCAGGTTTCGAAGTTGTCATACTTTTAGCAGATGTTCACGCAATGCTTAATCGAAAGGGCGGAGAGAAGGAGATAAAGAAAGAAGTTGAGAACTGGAAGAAAACACTAAAGGCAATCGGGATAAAATCAGAAATTGTTCTTGGAAGTGATTTTCAATTCGAAAAAGAATATCAACTTGATGTGATGAAGATTGCACAGGACTCGACGATAAAACGAGGTTTAAGAAGCATGCAGGAAGTTGCAAGAGACATTGAAGGTGCAACGATTTCACAATTATGGTATCCTCTAATGCAAGCAGTTGACATAAAACATCTAGGAATTGATGTCGCTCTTGGAGGTTTAGAACAGAGAAAGATTCATATGATTGGAAGAGAAATGGATAAAATTTTAGAACATAAATTCATCGCATTACACACACCATTAATCACTTCTCTAAAAGGCCCAGGGCGAAAAATGTCTAAGAGCATTCCTGGTTCTGGAATAAGTGTAACAGATTCTCTCGACGAAATAAAAAGAACAATAAAAGGTGCTTACTGCCCTGCTAAAGAAATAAAAGAAAATCCAATACTCCAAATTTTGAAACTTATTGTTTCCCCAAGATTTAACAAAGTTGAACTATCTCGCTCAGAAAAATTCGGAGGCAACTTAAAATTCTCAGATTATGAATCTCTTGAGAAAGATTACTCCCAAGGAAAAATTCATCCGTTAGATTTAAAGAACACTTGCACGGAATATCTCTGGAAAATTATTGAACCTATCAAGAAGGCGTATAAATAATTCTTAACGAAACCTATTAAATTAAACAATTTCTTGTATGATTTTACTAGATTATTTCGGAACGCCAGCGACGGGCTTTGGGCGAGCGTAGCGAGCCATTTCTAAAAGAAAAATCTAAACCCCGAAACCTTCACAGGGACTCATAAGTCCTGCCTTCGCTACAACATCTCTAACACGACTTTTCTTTTCGCTCTCGTCCTCAAGCTCTCCAGTCCACCATTCTAATTCTGGAACCTCTGCCTTAATCCCTCTAGCCTTGCAATACTCTCTAGCAAGAATGTAGAAAATAACGCCTAGACTCTTTGGACTTTTATTATTTCCAATTATAACCTGATTAGCTCCTTTAGAGAAATTATTAGTATCGCAAATCATCAAAACTTTTTTATGAACCTTAAGTGTATCGTTCAATGCATTTTTGTCAACCCAGTGGTCTGTAATAATTGTCAACTCATTCTCAAAGAAATCATCCAGATTTTTATTTGTCAAAACTCCTGCAGGATATTTCTTAGCGAAAACTCTTATACCTGTAAGCTCACCAAATTTTTTAACAGCTCTCCAACCTGCCTCTCTCTTGCAAACAAGAATAATATCTTCAGGAGCAAACTTATTCAAAAACTCAACACCTGCTCTTATCTTCTCGTCAATCAAATCAGTATTAAAAATAGCCAATCCATCAGCTCTTCTCCTGTAAACAAATGGCTTCATATTCGGAGTCACAACCTTTGTCCCAAGATAGATACCTGCCTTAACATACTCCTCAAGAGAAATCAACATATCTTTTTTCTTTATCTTAACCTGCTCCTTCAAATCTTCAGAACTAATCTCTCCTTCAGAAAGCTTCTCCTTAAGCTTCTTAGCCTTCTCAAGCAAAGCTTTCTTCTTATTTGCAATATCTTTCTCACCGGTAGTAGATTCTACCTCAGCTTTCTTTTTCAATTCAGCATCATTCTTAGTAGGTTTCTTCGAAGCCTTTTTAATCTTACCCTTAATTTTTTCTTCTACTTCTTCAACGATTTCTTTAAGAGCTTCCTCACCTTTCTGAACTTCTTCTTTAATTTTATCAATTATTCCGACCATGATAATTCAGGGAGGGGTTAGTTTTTAAAGGTTTTTACGGATAAATTAGTCTCGCTACGCTCGAATTTCAATAACCAAGAGTTAACAAGAATAATCTTATTGATTCAATAATTAATCGGTTTTACTGGCTTAATTTTATCCCACAAAGAAACTTGGCAAAGCCAGTTTCTGAGCAACCAATCACAAACAGAGTAAGTCTAACTCTATCGTCCAAAACCATTCTCAATTTCGATAAGCCTTTTTATCTTAGTCTCTCTTTCCTTTCCAGTTATTCCACACTTTAAAAAATCTGCACCAAACCCAAAAGCCAAATCTGCGAGAATGCTTTCCTCGGTCTCTCCACTCCTGTGAGAGAACACAAGTTTTATTCCATTCTTCTTCGCAAGCTCGCAAACTCTTTGAACCTCCATAAGGGAACCGGTCTGATTCGGCTTAACTATGATAGCATTCACACTCTTTTCTTTTATTGCCTTCTCAAGCCTTTTATAATTCGTAACAATTAAATCATCACCTACAATAAGTGTCTTAGGAAATTTCTTAAGAAGCTTAGCAAAACCCTCGAAGTCATTCTCGTCAAACGGATCCTCGACGTAAAACAAATTAAAATTCCTTATCAAATTAGAAATATAGACTACTTGTTCTTCTTCCGTTCTCTTGAACATGGGATTTTCATAATGGTATTTTCTTCTCTTGAAAAATCCCGAGGCCGCAACATCAGTTCCCAAAGGAATTCCAGTCTCTCGAAGAACATCAAAAATATCCTTGTCATTCAAAGAAGTCTCCCAGGCATCTTCATCACTTCTTTTATCAGAAAATTTCTCATCCTTCTTTTTCAAAAGACGCGATAACTCTTTCTTAGCATCCTTATTTTTTTCTTGAGACTCTTTCACACTTTTTTCGTCAGGTATTAACAAAAACTCCTGAAAGTCAGGCTTCTTCTTTTCCCAAGAGTGTTTTCCCCCACCAATAGCATTTCCAACAAGTCTGGGAAACTTTTTCGCGCGAGGATTAATCAATTCCCAAATCTCTTTCTTCTGTTCTTTTGCAAGCGCTTTTAAAATAGCTGATTCAAGAGCAAATAAACTGTTAGCACCAATATGCCTATCAACAGTATCCTCAACTCTCCTCAAATCAGAAAAATTATCAATATTCTCCTCAGAAAAATAATCACTAAACTTATTCAGCGTTTCAATATCGCCATCCAAATCTTTTCGATACGGTGCAGATTCAAACTTTCCAGTGGACTTCCCTGTCGGAGAACTAGCTGAAAAAATGCCCATATTTGTATGAACTGAAACAAGAATTGTCTTATCTTTTCTAGAATCAAAAATACTCTTTGAGAAAACTTTACTAACGACAACCATCTTTGGAAAAAACGATTAAGGTATATAAATCTTAAGATAAGCTCGCTTCGCTCGCCAAAAACTCTAAAATAATATCAAATCAGTATAAGACTTTGCCACATTAACTCTTCTCTCAAAGTGAAAGTCTTGTCCAAAGGCAGACTTGAGTCAATCCTTAGTGAGGCAAAGCCGAACGTAAACACCTAACAACATAAAAAACTAATGCAGAATTACTCTTCTCCACCACTCTCATTATCAGAGTCAGTTTCCATCTCATCATCGGGATTAACAAGACCCATTATTTCTCCCTCTTTAGAAATCTCTTGCTCTTCCTCAGATTTTTTCTTCTCAATCT
This sequence comes from Nanobdellota archaeon, assembly GCA_018830905.1. Classification (GTDB taxonomy): domain Archaea; phylum Nanobdellota; class Nanobdellia; order Pacearchaeales; family GW2011-AR1; genus ASMP01. The sequence continues at coordinate 4,005 of JAHJRM010000062.1, read as the reverse complement.
TCTCTTCACTAACTTCCCTCTCCTTAACTCTCTTCAACTTATCCCCTCTCTTCTGAGGGAAAGGCCTCTTAACAGAAATTGGAAGGACTCCTGACTCCAACTCAACCTCTGCAATTTTCAAAGCATCATAATTAACTAATTCAAGATCTTCTTTACTCATTTTAATAAGCAACGGTGCATTCATAGCAATCTGCAATCCACGAGCTCCAAGAATTCTAGCGATTTCATACTTGCTAAATTGGTCTTCAAGGCTTTTTGTTTCAACTTTAATCATATTTTATTTCCGCGGGGTTACTTAAAAAATTTATCTATTTTTGAAAAAACTTCTTTTCTTACATTCTCAGAGAGTTCTAGGATTTTGTGCATTTCTTCAATACTCAAATCTCCTGAATCTCCTTTCTGCATTGAGAACACTTTTCCCTCACAAGAACCACCAATAGTAACTCTTGCCTCACTAATGTCCTCTTCTTCAAGCGTTGGATCCACAAGGATGCTATCTCCGATTCTATGTACTGTGGTAACTATTGGAATTTCTTTAGATACTGGCATCATCTCATCTCCATACTCTCCATAAATAACCTTTCCTGTTTCCCCATCATACTTTGGAATTTTAGCAGTCTTCAGTGCAACAAGAGCACCAATCGCTGCAGCATCTAAAAGATTACCGTCGTGATTGATTGTGTAAATATCTACAAACACAGTCCAGACTTTTTCTCCTTCCTTAATACACAACTTTTTAAAATCAACAAATTTACCCTCTCTTATTCCCCTATCAACTAATCTTCCTAATTCAATTGCAGGGAACTTTGGCGGACCACTTTCAAATCGGGATGAACTCAATGGAAGCAATTCAGATGTAACCATTAAGTTTCCTTTATTTGGTGAATCGGGGTAAGGTGCTCCAACGTCCATCTTAACACCGACTATAACTTCCGTCTTTCCAATCCTCACTCTTGCAGAACCCTCTGCTTTCTTAGAAACACCTGTCTCCACAAAAATCTCTCTGAACTCTCCGGGCTTTCTACCATCGAACCTCTTACCATCTTTCAAATACTGCGCAATTCTATCTCCTGTTGAGTTTGGCGTTTCCATTATTCTTTTACCTCCAGAGATTCTTTAAGTGCTTTCTTCTGGACTTCATAAACTTTCTTTGTCGCTTTCTTAGCAAGCTCAAGAACTTGCTTAAGCTCGTCATTGCTAATCTTTCCATCGAGTTGAATGTGTGTAAGCCTTTCCGAAGATGTCATTGTGATTGGAATATCTGTCGCTCCCTCACCCTCTTCCCAATCTTCCTCATCTTTGTCAACATCGACAACTAATTGCTTATCAAGTTTACCAATAGAAACACTAGAAACAATATCCCTCATAGGGATTCCAGCATGAGCAAGAGCCAAAGCTGCAGCATTAATTCCTGCACATCTTGTAGAAGCATCCGCCTGAATAATATTTATATGAACATCAATAACCATATTTTGATAATTTTTAATCATCAAAACAGGTTCCAGAGCCCATTCTGTAATTTTACTTATCTCAGTACTTCTTCTACTTGGTCCAGGCCTTATTCTGTCTGTAACTGAGAAACTAATCATGTTATAATTACATCTAAGCGTCCCTTTCTTAGGATCCTGTTGGTGTTGAGGGTGCATTTTCTTAGGGCCGTAAACGGCAGCAATAGCAATAGTGTTTCCAAAAGAAAACATAGCGCTTCCGTCGGCATTTGGGACAACTCCTACTTCCGCTTTCATAGGTCGGATATCTTCAACTCCTCTCCCATCAGGTCTCTTAAAATCTTTAGCCATTATTTATTCCCTCCCTTTTCCTTTTTAAACCATTCCTCTACTTCTCCAGTCAAACCGCTACTAAAGGATTTCTCTGTTATGAAATTGATTGCACCTTTTGCGAGCAACTCATCCTCAACCTTATCGCCCTTGATCCAGATTAATCCGTTTTGCCCAACAGTAACCTCGCATCCAGATCCTTCCTTTATCAAACTGATCATACTTCCTTCCTTCCCGATTATTCTAGGAACCTTACTTGAATTAACTTTAACAATAAGTCCTTCATCAATTCTTCCAAGACCTCTCGACTTCGTAGTCAAATCAATTCCTCTTCCATTAACATCTAAAATCTTCGCAACAACCATCTCACCTATGTCAAAAATCTCTCTCAATCCATCTTTATCAACATACCCTGGAATCTCTTGCAATGGAAGGAACGCTCCCTCTGCAGAGTCAATATCAATTGCCCATCCATAGAATGTAATATTCTCAACCTTTCCAATTATGATGTTTCCTTTTCTTGGTTGATAAACTCCTGAAAGAGGTATGACCTTAACAAGTTTGTTAGCCTCTTCAGATAAACCATATTTTATCGCAATTATTTCTTTCCCTATCTTTTCAGTTCCCTCTCCAGGCAGATAATCTTCCCCCTTCGCAAGAACCTCTCCGGGGATTACAACCGTTCTCTTAGTTTTTTCTTCCATTATTCTTTTATCTCCTCCGAAACAATCGAACCATGAGTAAGAGAATTTAATTTATCATAAAAGTCAAAAAGCGCTCCGGATGGAACAGCCACGTGAACTTCAAGATCTCCATTGTCTAACCACTTTTCATCTTCTTTATATGCATTAACAATCCCATATGCTCCTCCAGTGTAAACTGCAGGAATAACAATCTTAACTTTTTTCGTTTCAAGTTTTATTGGGATAACTTTACTCAATTTTTCAAGAATCTCTTTGGCTTGATTTTCAATAGGAACATTTTTCAAATTCACGCCAGCCTCTTTCAAAGCATTTCTTATTCTCTCTTCTGTATGTGGCTGACCAGTTTGAGAGTCAACAGCATTTGTAACAAAATAATTAATAACCTGATTAAGACCTTGGTTTCTCTTTTCTTCCCTATACTCTTGAGTCAAAAGAACCTCTCCATCCCTAACTATCACTTTAGCAATCTCATCAACATCTGTCGTACTAAATGCCTCTTCAAGGTCTTTATTCGACGGAACTTGCCCTTTCTTTGAATCTGAAAAAATCTTATCTCCCTCGAGAAAATCTGAAGCAGACTCGTCACCTTTTCTAAACTTTACTGCTTTATCCAAATCAACAATAATTTCAAAATTATTCCCGTACTTCTTTATTCTTGCTGTAGTTTGTGTCATTTTAATTCAATTTCGCGAACTCTTGAAGTTCCTTTCCAACCATCCTTTTTAACTTTTCCTCTTTAGAATCAATGTAAGCAAGCTCAAATCTATCAATCTCAAAATTCTTTCCTTGGATATCTTCAAACATTTCAAGTGCCAATTTGACACCTCTCTTAATCTCCATATCTGGCTTGTGGCTCTCACGAAGTCTCTCTTTTATTTTTTCATCCCCCTCTCCAATAGCATTTGCATAATATGAAAAATAATTTCCAGTAATATCGCTTGTAAATAATTCTGGATGACCATTCCTAATACCTCCAATCATCAATGAAACTCCAAAAGGCCTAGCTCCACCATATTGTGTGAACTGTTGCATTGTGTTCGCAACTTCTTTGATTATCAATTCAGGCTCTATTGGAGAATCGTACGTTATTCTATGTTGCTGCGCAACAACCTGCGATCTCTCGATAAGAACCCTCGCGTCAGAAACAATTCCTGCAACGCTTGAGATTATGTGTGAATCTATTTCGTAAACTTTATTAGCAGAACTCTGAACTATCAACTTATCTTTTATCCTCTTATCTGCAAGAATGAAAACTCCATCAGAGCAAACCATTCCAATACTCGCGCTTCCGAGCCTAACGGTCTTCTCTGCATATTCTACCTGAAGCAGATGTCCCTCGGGGGAAAACATTGTGGCAGTTCGGTCATAACCCATTGCTTGATGCTGCATATCTGTTGGCATTTCCATTTTGTATTTTTTAGAGAATTTTATAATAATTCAATCTACTTTAATTCTCGGTAACTATCTTTCTTATCAACCGAAATCTAAAGAATTAAGACATTTAAAAGGTTTTTGGTGATGAT
>JAHJRM010000006.1 GCA_018830905.1 Nanobdellota archaeon | reverse complement strand
GGGAAACTACGTTTCCCCTAACAAGTCACCCCTTCCTTTTGGGAAAGGGAGCCAACGAAGTTGGAACGGGAAACTACGTTTCCCCTAACAAGTCACCCCTTCCTTTTGGGAAAGGGAGCCAACGAAGTTGGAACGGGAACCAATGTTCTCATTATCAACCTCTCCTTTAAGATAGGGTCAAGCCTGATGAGAACCAAAAGTTCTCCTATTGACTCTCCGCTAAATTAGGACTCAAAGCTGATTGGAACCAAGCTCTCGCTTATTAGAAAAATATGTCTGAATTAGTTTTTAAAGCTAACCATGAGAGATTTTTTTATTTAAAACGTGTTGTTTAAGATAATAATATTTATAATCTATTTTTAGATTGTTTGAATATGACAAGTATAGGGCATGTAAGTTATTTGGATTTTCGTGCAAGGCTTGGGTTGTTGGCCTATTCAGAAGAATCGATTGAACCCAATGCGTTTTTTGTTAGAGGAAGAGGGGAAAAACTTCTTCATTTTTTTACGCCACTTGGAGTTCGTTATCAACTGTATGTTCCAGAAAGATTTGTTCTTGGAGAGTTTGTGAGGGCTGGTGGAAATATTGAGCCTGTGACAAATGTCTTTAGCCGAGAACGAATGTGGTTTGACGATTCTTCCGAAACTCTCAGAGAGTATAGAAAGAGTGTAAATGAAGGTCAGCTTGTTCCAGAGATTTCTCTTATTCTTCCAGAAATTAATATCAAAATGTTGGAAGAAAGAGGAAGGGAACATGCTGATATAGAAAAAAAGTTAATTGATAGTTCTAGGTGTGTTAGGATTTATGCATTGAATCGTTGATACCAAACTATTCCTTTGACCGAGATTTTGATAATTCATAAACATAATTTATTGCTATAGATCCTACTGCCAGAGATGTTTCGCTCCCGAGATTGTGCTCTTGGAAACTTAAAGAATTACAATTTAAATCTAAGCCTCCAGAGATTCCGATGCTAATATTTACAAGTCCTCTTTCACAATCCCACTGTAGTCTTATTCCTGGTTTGCCATAAATATCTTCTAAGCTATTGTCAAGATTTTTAGTGTAATCTTCTATTCTTGTTCTCCCTCCTCTTTCATAAAAAGATGGAACAAGAGTCATATAATCTGTTGGTAATCTAACTCCCGGAAAAACTTGGCCCCTATGTTCTACAAAAATAAATTGAGGGTATTCTGCATCCATAAGAGAACATCAAGGAAAGATATTTATAATTATTATTGTGATTATATTTATGGCAACAATCTTAGGAATTGAATCGACCGCGCACACTTTCGGCGTGGCTGTTGTTAAAAATGGAAAAGTTCTTTCTAATTGTAAAGATAGTTATACAACCTCCGAAGGAGGAATTATTCCAGTTAAAGCGGCTGAACATCATAGGAAAGCGGCGCAGAAAGTTTATGATGATGCTTTAAAGGATTCTGGAATTAAGGAGGATAAGATTGAGGCTGTTGCTTTCTCGCAAGGCCCAGGACTTTCGCCGTGTCTTCTAGAAGGAATACGATTTGCTAAAGAAATTTCTGAGAGATTGGGTAAACCCTTGGTTCCTGTTAATCACTGTATTGCGCATCTCGAGGTTGGAAAAATTACGGGAGCGACGAATCCAGTTATGCTTTATGTCTCTGGTGCGAATACTCAGGTGATTGCTTACGCTTCTAAGAAGTTTAGGGTTTTCGGGGAAACTTTAGATATCGGGACTGGTAACTTTATTGATAATTTTGCTAGACATGCAGGAATTGGATTTCCTGGGGGGCCAAAGATTGAAAGTTTTGCTAAGGATGGGAAAGAATACATTGAACTTCCATATAGTGTTAAGGGAATGGACATTGCACTTTCAGGTATTCTTACTAATTTGAAACAAAAGATTGAATCAAAGAAATTTAGGATAGAGGATTTGTCGCACTCTATGCAGGAAACAGTCTTTGCAATGCTTGTAGAGGTTGCGGAGAGGGCTCTGGCCCATACAGGGAAGAAAGAGCTTCTTCTTGGAGGAGGGGTTGCTTGTAATAAGAGACTACAAGAGATGTGTAAAATTATGTGCAAAGAGCGTGGAGC
>JAHJRM010000061.1 GCA_018830905.1 Nanobdellota archaeon | reverse complement strand
TCTCAAACCCCCCTCTTCTTCAACTTATCATTCAACCACTTCTGCCACAACGGGAAAACCCTCTCACTTGAAGGCAAACCAATTTCACCCATAACCTCATCAGAAATCCTATGGAAAGCATGATTGGACGCCGAACTAAAATCGGCCTCAAGAATTTTCAAATCACCAATTCTCTCAGCGGTTTTCACAAGCTCATCAAAAATCTTCGCTCTCAAAAGAATATTATCCCAAACAGCATCCCAATTACCTGCCCAACCCTTAACATTCGAAGCAATATCCTTAATTACATCACTGTCTCCATTAATCAAATCTTCCGTTGGCTCCAACTGATCAGTCTCAACATTATATTTCATCAAATCAACAAAACCCTTCTCTTCCAAAGGATCTTTCTGCCAGTGTTTCCTCACTTCAGATATACTAACCAGCCTCTTTAAAGAATGTAATCCATCAGGCGTCTTTATCGGATTTGCAATCGCAATTATATCTGTAGCCTTAAAACTAGTAGCAGGAACATCCAAATCATTTACAACTCTATCAAAAACTCCATACGGTGAAGCACCGTGAATCGTTCCTGCAACAACATTCGCCAAAGCCCCGACACGCATCGCCTCATAAAGTGCCTGCGCTTCAACGCTCCTAACCTCTCCAATTATCAAACAACTATCTCCCAACCTCAAGCTAGTCCTAATCCCATCATCCGCAGACACCTCAGTAGTAGTCTTCAACAAAGCCGAACGAACCTTCATCCTAAGAATATCATACTTTAATTTCCTCAATGACTCAACAGGCAATTCTAAAGAATCTTCAATAACAATCATCCTATACTTAGAAATAATCTCCAACATTAAACTTCCCAATAAAGAAGTCTTCCCTGAACTCCTCGTCCCTGCAATAAGAATTGTTCTCGAACCGTCCGCCAAAAAACCAAGCAATCCCGCAGCGAGCGGATTCATCATTTTATTCTGCACAAACAACGGGAACGTCCAAGGCTCCTCTCTGTGCCTCCTAATCGCATATGCTATTCCATCAGGACTCAACGGTCTCTGAATTATTGCAATTCTCGACCGAATATTTCCAATCTCCAATTGAGTATCAAGAATCGGATTCGCTTCATCCAAAGGCCTCCCAGAAATCAACCTAAACTTAGCCGCCCAAGAATCAACGTCTTCTTGACTAGGAATAATATTCGTAAGACATTCATCATATTTCTGATGCCTAATAAAAATAGGGGTCATAGAAATCGGAGCATTGAGAGAAATATCCTGCAACTTCTTATCTTGTAACAAAACTTCCAAAATACCAAAACCGATAGTATGTCTAACCAGTATTGTAGCAAGCCGGTTCAAATCCAGATAACTCGCCTTAATCCCTTTACTCCTAGCAAGGTCCTGCAATAAATCCTTAGAAATATTAAAAAAAACCTGCCTAGACCTCTCTGTATCTGTAAGCTCCTCTGCCTTCGGTTGATGCTCCAAAAGAACCCTACGCGCAAGATTAAGCAACATACTATGTTCTTCCCCTAGAGCATTCTCGGGAGGAACAATATGGTAAATAAATTTCGACTCATCTTTCTTCTTAAGTATAGTCACATTCGAAACATCATGCTCTCCGGCCGAAATCTCATACTGGTCCATAATCTCTGCATCTTCGGGAAAATCTGAAACAAGTCTTGCAAAGGTGAAATTAGGAATCACATCTGGCTTGAAAAACCGATGATAGATATCTCTATCTCCCTTTCTGTAATCCTGTATGTATGGCAGGGCTTCTTTGATTAAAGCCAACCTATCCATAAGCCCCATAACTCTCTCAAGCAAAGAAATATAACTCTCCTGGTCAGAAGAATAAGAAGCTCCTAGTTTTCTAAGAAGAACCTTAGCCTGAATAATCAACTTCCTCAACTCAGAATAAGCAAAAATCGGGTCACCCTTAAGCATAGAAAGAAACCTAAAAACCTCCTCGTGCCTCTCAGGAAAAAATCTCTCGCTTATCGCGGCGATTTTCTCATGTGACAAAACTCGCTCCTGCTCAACCAGATAAGTATAAAGTGAGGCCACTTCCAAAAGAAAAGAAGTCTCCTTAAAATCATAATTATAATTCTTCTGCTGAACGAAAATTATTCTAGAAACATTTGGACCCTCCATCAAAGCCTCAACAGTTCTCCCCATGACTTCAAAAGAATCCGCAACACTCGGAACAAACGGCGCTCCCAAGTAATTCAGATAAAGAATATCTTCAGCTCCCTCTCTTTTAATCTCATAGGAATAAAGCGGTTTCCCCTTAGATTCTCCAGAAAGGAATGCATCGCCGCCAGCAGGCGCCCCATCTTGCGAAGCCATATCCTAAACAGAGAGAACTAGTTTAAATTATTTTGTGTATCGCAACAAATTTAAACCATTATAACATCTAGATTACATGGAAGAGGGTGAAAACACGAATGAACAATTCTTGTGGGACACGAATACAAAAATAAGAGATCTCGAAGAGAGAAATAGGATGTTAAAAGACAGACTCCTTCTAATAGGTCAGAACCTCATAGAGACAAAAGAAAAAACTAACCTGAATGTAAATGAAATGAAAAAAGATATTGAAATAATAAAAAGAAACGTGGAGCGGCTTACTTCATTCATTGAAACAATCTCCACAGAATTTCCTAATTTCGCGCGTAGAGAAGATCTTGAGATTCTATCCAAACAAGCCAAAATGTTCCAACCGCTAGAATTTGTAAGGAAAAAAAATCTAAAATATAAAAATTAAAATGGGTGTATTAGAACAAGTCTCAGATTTGAAGAATCAAGGATTAGAAGAAAGTGCCATAGTGAATCAACTAACTGATTCTGGAATCTCTCCTAAAGATATAATTGAAGCAATAAACCATGTCAAAATAAAAAAGGCAGTTTCATCAGAAGATACAGGTAATTCCTCCAAAGGGATGGAACCATCAATAATGGCTAACCCCAAAGATTCAGAAGAAGAATCACTTCCCACAGAAGGAGAAATTTCTGACGAAGATCTCACCCCTCCAAAAAGAGAAGATTCTCTAGGAACTTATCAAATCAGTACACCTATGACAAAAGAAATGTCTGAGGAAGAGGATAAAGAAGTTCCAAAACCTTCTGGAAAAAAACACTCTGAAGAAGAACAAGAAGAATACTCTCCTGGACAGAATTCAAAACAAGAATATTTCCCCTCACAGAATCAAGATTATTCTCAAGGATTTCAACAAGATTATGATTACTCTGCTCAACCTCAAGCCATGGCACCCCAAGGACTAAGTGACGCAGACACTATCATAGAAATAGCAGAACAAGTCTTTATAGAAAAAATAAAAAACATCCAGAAAAAAGTTGATGATTTGACAGAATTCAAAACACTCTCGGAAGTAAAAATAGACAACATCTCAGATAGATTGAGGAGAATAGAAAACACAATAGACAGACTACAGGCAGATGTCCTCGAAAAAGTCGGCTCATACGGAAGGGGAATAGAATCTGTAAAAAGAGAAATGGATATGGTTCAAGAATCATTTGGAAAAGTTGTCAATAATCTAGCAGATCACGGGGAAAGAACGCATCACCATACAACTCAAAGCCACAAAACACATCCAATACATAAGACACATTCAACAAGTCACGCAAAGAAGAAAGTAAAAAAGACTAAGAAAAGATAATTCTAAAAAAATTAAGGGATTCAAGGAGTTCTATAAACAGGAGGCCCATATGGAGGTAAATCTATCTTCCCATGATTCTCAGCACTATTCTTTATAATCGCAATGACAAATCCTACTACAACAACAGGAACAAAAATCTTAGCCCAGTTTTCATAGAACCACCATCCCCAAGAACCACCAGTCCACTCGAAACTCTGAACAATCACTACGACAAATATAAGCAAGCCTAAAACAAGCCCAAACCAGCCAACATATTTATTATCCTTATCTGAAGGAAGGAATATTCCAACTAAAATCATTCCCACAAGTATTATTGCTAGTCCAATACCTAATCTAGGAAATATTTCTGAGAAAAAAAGCGGAACAAAACTAAACTGTAACGACAAAAGTCCAACCGCAAGCGAAATCACAACGTTGACAGTTTTATTGTGCTTGAACAAATCTATCTTCGTAAGAATTCCAAACACAACCGCGAATATCAAAAGGAAAGGCAAAATATAACTGAAAAATCCAGCGTTCTCCAAGTAACTAAGGAAAGAACCAAAGTCACCTCCATAAAAACCACCAAACTGAAAATTAACCATACTTCCTAACATAAAAAGGATTAGCAAATAATCTTTAAATATGTTTCTCTAAGAATTCGGCACATCATACTCACAAAAATTCTCTCAGTACCACTCGCTACACTAGCATAAAATAATCCAAAACAAGTTAACAAGAACCTAACTTGATTTTACTAGGTTAATTTAAGATTGGGTAGAAAACATAATCTCAAAAATTAAGTGGTGGTGGTAGCACTACTCTTCAAAACCAAAGCGACAGCAACAATAACAACTGCAACGAAAAAGAAGTTTGTCCAGAACTCTCCACTCCAAGGACTCACAAAGAGGAAGTCAAACCAGTTCCCCAAAAAATTCCAATTAATGCTCCCTGCCCAAAGCAAACCAGCAACAGCAGCAATAGCAACAACAATTCCTATAAACCATTGTAACCCTTTAGGAGCACTTTCAAATTTAAGACCATTCTCACCAGCAATAAATCCCCAAAGCAAAAGTCCAACGAACATTGTGACAAGAGCAACCGTCAAAAATAATATTAAATTAGCCACAACAAGCTTAGGTGCAAGAGCAGAAACAAAAATCATTCCAGTAACAAATGCCACGATAGCATGAAGTTGCTTATTACTATCTCCAAAGAACTTCGCCTTCTCCAAAACTCCAAACACAATTGCAAATATCAAAAGGAAAGGCAAAACAAATTCTGTGAAAACCCAGTGCTGTAAAATCGTCTCTTGAACCATTTTCTAATTAATATATCTCAAAAAGATTTACACTATTTAAATATTACCTCAAGCATCGACGCAAGAAACAAATCACTCTCGCCTTCTGCCTCCCAACTTCGCACGAGGAATAGGATTAAACTACTCTCTACCACGAAATCGCTCGGGCTCGCTCCCAAAACCTCGCTCCACTTGAAATAAACAAGAAACCAACTTGATTTTACTACATTATCTTGGGCTAAGCGGGTGGGACAAATCCAATATAATAAAAGCCTCAATAAAAAACTAAGAATATTACTTCAAAAATTAAAGTTGCTCTATATCTTCAGAGATATCTTCTCTCATAGAAGATTCAGTATCCTGACTAGGCAAAGCAGAACCATTAATCAAAAATATATCATTAACAGCACGAACAAAACTATGGGGAATAATAACTCCTCTAGCTCCACCAATAAGTGAGGTCGCGCTTCCACTAACTTTTATTCTCCAACCATCAATTTTATTCTCACGAAGATTCGCTTCTTCGACCTCTCCAAAATAATCTCCCGCATCAGTATAAACTTTCGAACCAATTACATCTGTTACCCTTTTGACTCTCATATCAGAGACTAATCAAAACAATTTAAATACTTTTCCGTAGCACAGACTATGTTTCGACCAAAAGGAACATCTTACCACAATACAAGAAACTTTATAAGAAATATCTCACTCAGAAAAAGATGATAAACAAATGGGAACTTGCGCCAATTGTAGCATCAATCCTCATCATCACTGCAGCCCTATCTCTCTTTAGGGATATGAGCGTGGTCCCAATAATCTTCATAAGCGTATTTGCCGTCGTCGTCATCAATATTCTCGCTAAAAAATTAATGGGATTCTACCTTGATTCTGAGGTAGAAATGAAGCTCTGGAACTTAGAAGGAAGATTTACAGTATTTAACAGAACATTCACTGGGCTCAAAAGCAAAGGCAAGCCCTACAAAAGATTCAAAAGACCCCTAGCGGCAGGAATAATCTTCCCACTCCTCTCAAGAATAATTCTTTACCCCTTAGGAAATGTTGTCTGGACCGCATCACTAGTATTTGACGTCAAACCAAGAGCCTACAGAGCTGCGAAAAGACACGGACTCTACTCCTATTCAGAAATAACTGAAGATCACATGGGATTCATCGCAGCAGCAGGAGTTGCAGCAAACCTTCTCTTCGCAATAATTGGATATTTAATAGGAGTCCATGAATTCTCCCGAATAAACATCTACATGGCATTCTTCAATATGATTCCCATCTCTGACCTAGACGGAAATAAAATCCTCTTCGGGAACAAGACTCTCTGGAGCCTGTTAGCCTCACTAGTAATCGTTGCAGTAGGATATAACATCTTTTTAGTATAAGTGCCCGCTCGCTACGCTCGCTCGCGGGGAGATAGTTTTTTAAAATTGTCGCTACCACGAAATTGCTCGCCCTAACAAGTCACCCCCTCTAAAGTAACAATTTATATTTCATGATTTTACTAGATTAATTTTTCCTTAAGCGAACAATTGAGCAAAGCCAATTGGAAGCCAGACAATTGTGAGCATAGCGAGCAGTAACTATTTCCCCCCAATCAAACACACAACTCGCCTTCGGCTCGCAAATTGTATGGGAACGCGATTACGCATACGCGTCGCGAAGCACTGAATGAAGAGCCGTTCCCCCTGAGTTCACTTCGTTCCCTCTCGTCCACCAAGATGGCGAACGAAACAAGTCACCCTCTTCTGAGATACTTACTCGCTACGCTCGCAAATAAACAGGAACCTAACTTGATTTTACTAAGTTAATTTAAGATTAATAGTGAGCCGAAGGCGAACGTGATAGGGTGGCGGTCGGGGAACGCGGAGGACAACATAATAAACCAAACAAAAAACATTTAAACACAAACAACCTAGCCAAAGCATGAAAGGACTAAACATGAAAAAAGCCGCAGGAGTTGTCGCCGCAGTCGCACTTCTTTCAGGATTCCTATTCCTTGACAAAGCAACAACAGGAAACGTTGTCCTTAATGGAAACGTCCCAACAATTGACGTAATCTCGCTCATCGGCCTTGCACTAGTCCTCTGTTCAGGGATTCTCGCGGCTTACGCTGTGAAGAAGTAGTTCTATTTTAACAAACTAGTTTAAATTATTTTGTATGATGAAAATAAAAAAAGAATCTCATTTAAGGACAGGGATACTGTAAAAAATCATGAAGAAGAAATCACTTCGCGAGAAGAAGATTCAGTTGGAAGTAGAAAGAAGACAACAACAAAAAAAACAAGGACGAGAGCAATAACTACATAAGTCCATCTACTTAATTCGATATTTTCCTTAAAACTTTCATAAATCGTAATATCCTCCCCCAAATCAAGACTACTCGATGCTCGACCAGTTGTTTGAATCTCTGCATCTTTTTCAATAACTCCAAACTGCTCAGACAATGAAATCTCTTTATATCCTTCTTTAGACGCTGTAACCTCCAAGTTATAAGTCCCGATTTCAGATGCAACAAAATTGTAAGGCAAATCAATTTCATCAGAATCTCCATTTGGATTAGTTAAAGTTGTATCAACATTTAGATCCGAAACAGAAGAGGAATAATCTAAGTTGATGGTTTCTCCTTTAGTGAATATTTTTTTGGCTAGAGCCAACTGCAGAGGAATATCCAACAGAGAGTTTATAGAAAAACTCTTTTTAGCTTCAAGATTGAAAGGAGAAATCACAGAAACAAAAGCAAAACAATTTTGATAATTCTTTTCCACTTTCATACCTTCAAAATTCCCTGTTATCTTTTCATTAGTTGTCTGAACCCTTTTTATATCTAATAAGGCATCTGGTAAATCATCACAATGAATGTTATAAAAATATTCCACAAGAGCATCATAATCAAATTCAATAGTGTAATTAAAATTTATAATATCTCCTGTAGTAAAAGTATCCTGCATTTCTATGGAAACCCCCTCTGATTTAACAAAAGGCAAGTTCATACTAAATGTGATAAAAAGCAATGTGATAAAAAATAATTTTTTTTCCATTTTAAGGTTTATACTTTAATTCATGATTTAACAATCTTGGAGGATTCAGATGAAGAGTTGGATCTCCTATAAGGGTCGTTTGAAACTTAGAGCTATCATAAACAAATCCTTTTGAAAAAGCTTGCCCTAAGGTGAAGTTTTTATAATAAATCCCATTCATTACATTCATATGAATATTATTCCTCCCAAAGGTAATAGAAATAGCTCCTAAATGACCTAAAGCTCCATTTCTTATAGCAACAGCACAAAATTGATTAGCAGTTTCTTGAGAACAAGTAGAGCAAGCATTATTAAAAATAAGTGAGTTGGATAATAAAGGTATATCCTCAGAATTTATTCCTGCCCAACGATTAGACCCATGATCAGCATAAGAGATTAAAAAATTATTTTTCCATAAATCAGGGTTAAAAGAATATTGTTCTTCATCTTTTAAATCAGTAACAACATTATAATCTGAATTCTCAAATTCCTCAGACCATTTCTCACCTAAATCAATATAATTTTGATAAGAACTTGACATAAATGTTGCTTTATTAGTTTTTTCAAGTTGATTGTAAAATAAACTTCTTGCAATATAACTAGAAACATCTGAAGAAGTAATTCCCATTATCCTTCCAACAGCAAGATCCGGGAGATGATCTCTATTTACATCTGCATATTCCGGATCTAGAGTTTTAGAAGTACCTGAAACTGGTAAATATTCTCTGAAAGGTATATTTGAAGGAGTCTCAATAATTGTTAAAGAATAATCACTTAAATCAGAAGTTAAAATTACATTAGTCTTATAATTAATTTCACTTGAATAAATATCCGTAGGCTCTAATCTAATACTAATATCAGAAGAATTTAGAATAGGAATATCAAATCCATAATTCATTTGATAGATGACCCCATCTTTCCCTTCCAATAGGAAATCATTAACATAAAGATTAAAAGATTCAAATCCCATAGGGTAATAGTCATTATTCAATATCAAACGATATCTTTCATTAGTATTCAAATTAGAAAAATTAAAATATGCATCAGAATTAAAATACGTAATTTTGAGATTATAAGGTTTCAACTGGGAAGCACAAGGATCTTCCATTGAATTACATTCACCAATATTAAAAAGGGAACCATCTTGATCAAAATAAATTTTAATTAAAGGATATCTATCAATAAAAAGAAGTTTTCCCTCATATTCTAAAGCAAGATTAATTAGACCATTATCATAGGGTAAAACAATACCCTCAAAAGCCAAAGAAGACCAACCAAGAGTAGCAAATGCATTTTCTGGAGTTGAGCAATAAAACTCTTTTACAGCGACTTCTTCGCCATTTATATAAAGAGTAATTTTCTGTGTGTTTTTTCCAGCGGGGCAATCTATTAAAGCCCCCTTAAAAAGGATAATATAATCTGAAGGATTCTGAATAAATTGAGCGTGGTTAAGATTTATACTTGACTCAAACTTATTTTCAACCCCATAAAATTTGACATTTTTAGAAGTAAACCCAAAAGAGCAATTATCCCCCCCTAAACAAGAAGACTCATAAAAAGGCATATTTTCAGAATAAAAATTATTAAGATTATCATTAATATCCTCAAAATTAGAATTATCTGCAATCAAGATTAACTGTTGTTTTGCTCCGGCAATGAAGGGAGAGCCAAGAGAATTTTTAGAATAAAGATTGAATATCGCTTCATTTGATTTTTTTGGCAAAAACTTTTCAGTTATTGAATAATCTAGATTATTTGAAGTTAAAATAAATTTTTTTGTGTCTGTTTCTTCAAGATATTTTTTCTGCAATTGTTCTAAATCATAATTTTCATTACAATCCCAATTTACATCACCGACACAAATTACATTTCTATTTTCAAAATTAACGTCATTATCTAAATCTGTTCCTTCAATAATCAAAGGAGCATTCAACAAAGAAGCATAAGTTGAAGCCATCAGAGCCATCCCATAATCATTTTCAACATAAACAACGTCTTTATAAGATTCCCAATAAGACAGATAATTCTCAGAACTTATTCTGGAAATTTGGCTTTCATTCAAACCAGCACCAAGCTCTGGCTCAACAATCAATAGATTATCTAATTCTTGGGGCGTTTCCCCTACGACCTTCAGCTCCGACGGAGAATACTGTTGCATGAAATAAATTATCGAATCTGCATCGAAAGATGTTTTAAAAGAAGAATTTGCATCATCTTTTACCTTAAGTATGAATTCGAATGTGTGTCCGTTAGGGAAAGAGGAATCTATATTTTCTATTATTCCGTCTGAAGGATTGACAAACTCTAAAAAATCAGGTAAATAATCTATCTGTATTTTTTCAATAACATCATCTGTTTCAATATGATAATAGAAAATTATATTTTCTCCTGGAAGTAAATTGTGGCTTTTATTAGCATCCTTTTCATCAAAAAATGTTAATTCCCCCCCTTTGGGATAGAAAACCATCATTGCAATAGCATTGCCCTCATACCTCCAAGAATCCAAATCAATATAAAGATCATTATTCTCATCTTCATGCCAAATCAACGTCGGATAAACACAAACACTTTCAGGAGTCCCATACCCCCTTTGACATTCCGAATCAT
Source organism: Nanobdellota archaeon (assembly GCA_018830905.1). Taxonomy (GTDB): domain Archaea; phylum Nanobdellota; class Nanobdellia; order Pacearchaeales; family GW2011-AR1; genus ASMP01. The sequence goes on along the minus strand of JAHJRM010000061.1, from coordinate 5,461 downwards.
CTCCTTCTTGTTGTGTCCAAGTTGTAACAGGAACCAAAGGCAAAACTTCTTTCCAATCAGTATCAGATACTAAAAAAGCCTCTTTATCTAAATACGCCTCCATGTTCTTTTTGTTCATTTCATTCGATACTGGAATAACTTTTTCTTCAAAATCTTCAGAAGAATCAGCATTTTCCACACAAACCTTCCCATAATTATCTGCAAAAATAAAATAGTCATCTTCACCAACAAGACCATCATTATTCAAATCATATTTTTCAGTTCCTTCATACTGGATATTAGACCTGTAGGCAGAAACAAGTAAATCATAGTCTCCATAGTCAACAACCCCATCCTCGTTAAAATCCGAAGAACAAACACCAACATTTGAATTATTACTAGATAAGTCTCCATTACAAACCCCTTCCAAACATCCGTTAGGACATTCATAACCAGAGATGTTGATTATACCATCAAATCCACAAAAGACCTCTTGCAAAAGCTCTGTATTAGCACAATAATCTATAACCATTGAATAATAATAAGGAGCTGGTGCATTGGACTCAGCAACACCCTTAACATAATAATTCTTCCCGCCGTCGCTATCAGTACAAGTGTAAACCGACTCCCCATCATCAGAAGTCTCATTACCCTCTTCATCAACCTTATCCTGACAAACCATTGCATACGTCGGACCCTGAACCCACACACAAGAAGAATCCACATAACACTCTCCCTCGCTCCTGTAATTATTACACAAAACATCTCCACAACTAATTGTCAAATTTCCTTTCTTCCGAACATAAATACAAGGATCCCCTCCACAATTAATACTTCTAAAATCAAAATAATAAGAACTCTTTCCAATGGCGCCTTCAGTATTACACGAAGCCTTCCTCCCAGAACCATCCGGACACCAATACACAGCACTAACGCTTTTTATCGAACCAGAATCACAACTCAAACTCGCTCGACTATTTTCATTAACAGTTACACTCTTTTCACCAAGAACTACATTACCAGTAATTTTTTCCTTAAACGAAGAAAAGAAATCTTTAAAGTCATCAGAAAAATCACCGAAAGAATATGCCGATGCAAATGAGACGCTCATTAGCAAAAGAACACTAACAACAACAAAAACCAACCATCTTTTCATAATCTCCGATAGTAATTATATATATAAAGATTTTTATAACGCCCTCCTTTTTCCATTAAATGACCTTTCTTAAAATAACTCCAAGAAAATACCAAGAAGAAATTCTAAAAACCTGTATAGAAAAAAACTGTCTCGTGGTTCTCCCAACCGGACTAGGAAAGACACTCATTGCACTCATGCTAACAATAGAAAGAATGAAAGCATTTCCAGGGGAAAAAGTCGTCTTCCTCGCACCAACAAAACCTCTTGCAGAACAACAACTAAACTACTTCCTAAAAAATCTTCCAGAACTTTTCGGGGATATGCAACTCTTCACAGGTTCAGTCAAAGCCGATCAAAGAAAGAAAATCTGGAAAACAGCAGACATCATATTCTCGACACCTCAATGCGTAGCAAACGACCTGAAAAAAAATCTCTACTCTCTTGAAGAGGTTTGCCTTCTAATAGAAGACGAAGCACACAGATGTATGAAGAATTACGATTACAATTTCCTCGCAAAGAAATACATGCAACAATCTTTACATCCAAGAATTATGGGCCTAACAGCCTCCCCCGGAAGCGAGACCTCAAAAATAAAAGAAATCTGTGAAAATCTCTCCATAGAAGAAGTCGAATTAAGAACAAGAGAAAGCCCTGAAGTAAAACAATATCTTCAGGAACTAACTTTTGAGAAAGTCATGATTGATTTGCCAAAAGAATTTGAAAAAATAAGAAACTCTCTTCTAGGAATCTTCCAAGAGTATGTTGAAGAACTCAAAGGGAGGAGAGTCCTCTTCGGAACCCCTAGCAAAAGTGAACTAATAAGGACACAAAAAAAAATCATGGGAAGCATAGCAGGAGGAAACAAAAACTTCAATTCCTTCCTCGCTGCGAGTGCCTGCGCCTCTGCAATAAAAATACAACACGCACTAGAACTCCTAGAAACACAAACTCTTGCGAGCTTCAACAAATATCTCAAGAAACTGTTCGATCAAGCAGCAAAAAAAGAAAGTAGGGGCGTAGTAAAACTCGTAGCAAAACCAGGATTCAATAATGCATTTATCAATTCAAATGAAATGCTCAGCAAAGACCTAGAACATCCTAAAGTGAAAAAAATCATAGAACTTATTCTAAAAGAATCTGAAAAACAAGAAAACATAAGGATAATTGTATTCACCCAATTCAGAGACACTGCCGCACTAATTTCTAAAAAAATAAATGAAACAAAAATGCTTAAATCAAAAGTCTTCGTGGGTCAAGCAAAAAAGGCTGGAAGCAATGGAGAAGATGCATCGGGACTGAGTCAGAAAGAACAAAAAGCAATAATAATTGAATTCTCTTCTGGAAAAATAAACGTAATCTGCGCAACATCAATCGGAGAAGAAGGACTAGATATCCCAGAAGTTCATGCAGTAATATTTTATGAGCCCGTTCCTAGCGCAATCCGTTCAATCCAGAGGGCAGGAAGAACCGCAAGACTGAAGGAGGGTAAGCTTATCATGCTCATAACAAAAAACACAAGAGACGAGGCACACTTTTATGTATCCAAAGCCCGAGAGAAAAGCATGCACAAGGCAATAGGCACGGTGAGAGAACAACTCTCAAGAAATGGCTCTCAAGAAAAAAGCGAGTTCCAGAAAAAACTCTTATAAAATGAAACCCATATTAGATATCTTCTCGAAGAAAAAAATCATCGAAGAAAAAATTCCCAAGATTATAATAGACTACAGAGAAAAAAACTCCCTAGTAATCTCAGAACTAATGTCTCTCGGTCTAGAAGTGGAACTAACTCACCTCAAAGTAGCAGATTATCTAGTAAAAGATGTCGCAATCGAAAGAAAAACAGTCCAGGATTTCATATCTTCAATGATAAACAAGAGACTCGCGAACCAACTAGAAGAACTAAACCAATACAAAGAAAAACTTCTTATTATCGAGGGCATCTACGAGAAAGAACTATACTCTGATTCTAGAGAAATCAATGGAATGCACCCTAACGCAATTAGAGGATTCATAATCTCAATACTACTCAAACACAAAGTCCCAATAATTTTTACAAAAGACTATAAAGACACTGCAAGATTTATATCAGTCCTAGCAAAAAGACAGGCAAAAGAAATCTCACTCAATGTGAACAAGAAATCTCTAGATAAAAAAGAACGACTACAATTCATAGTAGAGGGCTTTCCCAGCATCGGACCAAAGAGTGCCAAAAAACTTCTTGAAAAATTCAAAACATTAAAAGGAATAACAAACGCTTCTGAAGAAGAACTAAAAGAAGTTCTTGGAAAGAAAGCTGAGATTGTCAAAAAGCTAATCGAAGAAGAATACTAAATTCTACCAAAAAGGTCTTTATTTATTCCAGCAATATCAAAAGGATCTAAAGACACACCACACAAAACCTTGGCAATGATTCGAGGATTATAAAATCTCAAAGAATTCGCAACATCCTCGGCTTCATCATAAACGTCCGCACTTGAAGCAGGGATATAAATATCATCAATGTTATCCGTGCCAAGACCCCTTATCTGAACACCATTAATTGCGAACCTCCAGATATTTGCAATGCTATTATGTGTTGGAACACTGACAGAAGAATCTTGCAACATAGAAATGGCCGCCCGAGGACAACAGATCAATCCAACATTCCTATCGGCCATTCTACCCACCAAAGAATCAAACTCAGACCCCTGAATGCAAGAGGTAGAAATGGCGTGGACTGCATCTACTTGTGAAAAATCTTCTGGAGAAACACGAAGATGTAAATCCTGAAACTGCTCAAGGTTAGTTAACAACAATTCAAGAGTCTTATCCGAAGAACTGTTCTCTTGGCCCACATGAAACTGCGCAGGTTTCTTCAGCTCATAGGCCAGATTAAGAATATACCAATTATGTTGCTCTTCCCCAATATGATCTGCAGGACGATCCTTCTCAGCCAAACCCATTAAAAAATCAGACCTCTTTGCAGCCTCTTCAAATAATTCAAATCTCTCCTTATACTCATCACCCTTTCTAAATCCAGAAGAATTATACGCCCCAATTCTCACCTTGATTCTATCTGCATAAGCATCCCTTAATCGCTCTGCAACCTCCAAACTCTTAAGACGAGTATTATATGTCACATCGACAGTAGTAGAAAGTTCCCTCACTCCAAAAGATATAGATTCATCTAAAAGCTGTCCCATCCTTTCCAAAAGAGATTCTTCTTCAAATGCGCGACTCTTATGTAATATCCAAGTCAACCTCTGTTTTTCAGGAAGAGTCAACCCTCCAAATTGAGAAATGGATTTTCCCGTAGCAGAATAAAATTCATCTCTTCGCGTATAAGCCCTATCGCCATGAACATGAACATTCACAATTCCACCAAATTCACCAGCATACTGTCTGACCTCTCTTTCGAACTCAGACTTAGGAACAAGATTCATAAACCCAAAAAGCAAAATCCCTTTTTAAAAAAACATCTTCCACAAAATATATTTTGCAGAACAAAAGTAATATAAAACAAGAACCTCTTTCTTAATTATATTTCCACCATCTTATCGTCTTCTCTCTCGCTCCCTTTTTTTCCTCAACCTCTCCTCCCGTCGAAGCTCTCTTCCCTCAATTCTATCTAAAACAATCAAAAGTAAAAAACCCAGGAAAGCTATAGCCCCTACAAAAATGAAAAGGGGTTTGAACCCAAAGGTCTCAGCAATCTTCGCACCCAAAAAAGCAGACAACGCCATCCCTAACCCTACGGAAGTGCTATATATAGCGTACTCAAAACCTTTATGTTTTTTATTAATATATGTTATGAACAAACTGAACCATGCGGGATAAGCAAAGGCCGTTCCCAAACCATAAATCGCCTGCGCCACGAAAATCGTATTAACATGCTCTGCAAAAACATAAATGAAAGGAACTGTAATTATTAAAAAAGTTCCAAGAACTAACAAACGAGTTTTATGTTTTTCTTTATCTATAAGATATTTAGACAACGGAAGCTGTGCCGAAGATTTAACAACCAAAAAGATTGTCGTCGCCAAACCAGCAGAAACAAGGCTCCCTCCCTCAATACCTCCGTCTATAAAAATTGCAAAAATTGGCGCTATCAATCCAAAACTACTGATAATTAAAATATCAGAAAGAATCAGAAGTTTCAGTTTATTATTCATATCGCACCTCTAAAAAATTAAGAGAAAATTCTTTATAAATTTATATCAGCTCACGGCTTTGTTGAAAATCTCTTAAGTCGTAAGGCTTAAATTGTGTGCAATAACCTTGCAAAATATTTCTGTTTGTACTGACTTAAATTTCTTTCCAGAAACACTTCCACCATACTTTCGTTTCAAACTTCCAAAACCAGAT
>JAHJRM010000060.1 GCA_018830905.1 Nanobdellota archaeon | reverse complement strand
GATGTTGAACAAAAAGCAAAATGTGAGAAGATGGTTGCTCTAGCTATTAGATGTGAATACAAAGAAGATGAAATCTCTTGTAATGAATTAAGAGCAATGGAGCCGAAACAAGGAGATAGTTTTGCAGAGAGTTTTGTTCCTGGCTTTTTAAAGAATTTGTTTAAGGAAAAATCTTACATGATAGAGTATGATATACAACCTTCAGATGGAGTTCCTGAAGAGTGTTGGGATGATAATGATAAACCCGAATGTAAACAATATGCACATTTAAAAGAAACAAAAGAAGATTGGGATGCGTATGGGAATTATATTGGGAAGAGGCCTGAGAAAAAAGAACCAACAATGCAAGAATCAGTTCCTGAGTGCTTTGATGGAGATGTTTTTCTTGAGGAAAAATGTGGGAAGATTACTGTTGTTAGGACTGAAGATGGTTTAGTTAATTATATTGTTGAAAAGGATGTTGATGGTATTATAGAAGAATTTGAAAATAAATCAGAACAAAATAATTATGCTCCTGGGACAAATGCTAATGGTAGTGGCGTAGGAGGAGGATATGCTCCAGGAACAACTGCAAATGGAACAGATGGGCAAATGCAAGTGCAAAGTAAAGCAATGCAAATAAAACAACAAATGAATCAAATTACTAATCAAATTGCAAGTATAACTTATGCTCCTGGAACAGGCCCAGGGGGGAGAGGAGGAGTTGTCATAGACGGTGATGGGCAGGATGTTGTAACCAGTGGTGGAGGAAATAATTTTGTTTCTAATGATGTTGCGGATGATGGAAATGGAGGATATGCTCCTGGGACAAGTGCAGGCGGAACACAGGGAGATGATGTAGTGAGTGGTGGAGATAACGTTGTTGATTCTGGAACAGTTGACTCAGGGACAGTGGATGGTGGTTCTTCTAATGATGTAGCAGGAGTAGACCCCGGACCAGATGGAATTGTAGGAACTATTGTTGACCCCGACGCAATAGATGATTAAATATGAGAAAAAAAGAAAAAGAACCCGCTAAAGAAATTGGTGTTTGGAATGTAACTTGTTGGATATTTGTCGGTTTAGCAATATTATTCTCTATTTTTTCAGCAGTTGTAACAATCAAAGCAGGACAGATATTTGTAGGACTTCTTTTTTTTATTCCCGGAATTTTTGCAGCTGTTCCAAAAGAATATCTTAGAATTAGCAGACCACTAAAAGTAATTATATTCCTTGTGGTTTATTTCACACTTTTAATAATTAGTGGGATTAATGCTCCTAAACTAGAACAACAATATGAATATTACAATTTGGGTGATTCATTTAATTTGACTTATGGGGAAGAAGTTTTCTCAATGAAAATAAATAATATTGCTAAAGAGACTCAGATAACTATTGAGGGCGGACAGAATATAAACACCTCCGGATTTTATCTTCTTGTAAATGGAGGGATAACAAACCTAGGGAAGACTACTTTCAATAACGCTGGTCTGTTTGGTGTAAAATTTGTTTCAGAATTAAGAGATAGTTCGGGTAATACATATACGCTTTTTGCAACAAACAATAGGGTTAATGGTTTTCAGCCAAATCTTGAAAAACAATTCAAGGATATTTTTGAAATATCAAAACAAGCTTCTGGATTAAAGTTTTTTGTTAAAGATAAAACTGAAATTATTAAAGTTGTTAATCTAGAATGAAAAAGGAAAATAAGAAGCTAAAAGTTGTTTTATCAAAAAAAGTTGGATGGACTATTTTAGCAGTATTAGTTTTTTTGGATGCAAGTCTTGATGTAATTTTTGCTCATGGAAGTGGAGTTGAGAGTAGTATATGGAAACCAATAGCGAATTTACTTGGAGTAAATAATCCTCTTTTTCTTACTCCAATTGTTTTAATAATTTTTTACTTTGTTGTTAAAGGTGGAGCTTGGCTAGCAAAAAAAGTAGATAAGATTACATTTAAGGCAGAGGAATTGGTATTAACCACTTTAATTATTGTTTATGGTGTTTTTAACTTATGGCTGATTCTAGTTTATCTATTTGATTTTAGATTATTCAAAAACCATTATTATTTAGCGCCTATTTTGATATTAATTGGAATAATTTATGAATGGTGGGCTGAAAAGAAATTAAAGAATTAGCATTAAATTATTTTTTAGGATAAAATTTATTAACCTAGCTCGTATAGTTTTTTTATGAATACTCTTAGCAGAACAATTTCTGGAACTTTATTAGTTGTTATTGGGCTTGTTTTAATGGTGTTTGCGCCGAAGGCGCATTTTGTCACGCTGATTTATGGGATACCTATTTTAATTTTAGGGTTTTTTATTCTTTATAATCGAAGAGAGGATGTTATTGAGGAAAGGAAAGATTTGAAAGGGAAGAAGAAGGGGAAATAGACCAGCCCAACCCTGAATTAACTTAGTAAAATCAAGTTTGGTTCTGTTTAATTTAAGCGAGCCGAAGGCGAGCGTGGTGATGGGAATATTTAAAAGTAAATTGTTCTTGAAGTAGTCATGACAGAAATTATTATCACAACAGGCGAGGAGATTCCTGGGCAGAAGATTGCGAAAATTCTTGGAATCGCGCGAGGAAATACTGTTCGCGCGAGAAATATTGGAAGGGATATTGGTGCTGGTTTTAAGAGTCTGGTTGGTGGAGAGATTAAAACTTATTCAGAGATGACTTCTCAATCAAGAGATGAGGCTTTTAATAGGATGGTCAATGACGCTGTTAAAATGGGCGCCGATGCAGTTATTGGAATGAGATTTTCTACGTCAATGGTTATGCAAGGAGCATCGGAGATGCTTGCTTTTGGAACTGCTGTTAAGGTTAAGAAAGGTTAGGTTTTTATTAGATAGAAATTTGTCCCGCCCACCCAGCCCGAATTAATGAAGTAAAATCATACTGGTTCTTGGATAATATTTGAAAGGATCTGTTTTTAACAGCATAAGCCTGCAGAGGGATTTGAACCCCCGACCCCCAGTTAGTTTGGATGTTCATTGAAACATCTTACAAAACTGATGCTCTGCCACTGAGCTATGCAGGCATAAAGGAAACCCCTGGTTTCCCTTATCAACCCTTCCTCTGAGATAGACTTAGGGTTAATTGGCTAGAATTTAGAGGGAAGTATTAGTTTAAAAGATTTCTTATTTTGCGAAAATTAGATAACGTGTTCATCTTCTGAACGTTTGTAGCTGTGTATTTCATCTACAGAGAACCAGAGTGCAAGTTCACTTTTTGCGTCTTCTTCGTTGGATGATGCATGGATTATGTTTTTTACAGGGATTCCTTTTTCATCCGCATGTGCATAACTTACATGTGAGAAGTCGCCTCGGATTGTTCCAGGTTGCGCTGACTTTGATTCGGTTTCTCCGACAATTTTTCTCACATTTTCTATTGCGCTTACACCCTCGATGACCATTGCTATTACTGGTCCAGATGTTATGAATTCAAGAAGTTTGTTTCTTACTTTTTTACCTCGTCTTTTTGTAATGTCTTCAGTGTAATGTCTTTGTGCTAGGTCGTTGTCTGCGTGAGTTAGTTTTAGCCCGACTATTTTTAGCCCTCTTTGTTCAAATCGTTTTATAACTTCGCCGATTAGGCCACGTTGCACTCCATCGGGTTTTATTAGTACGAGTGTTTGTTCTGTTGCCATTATATATCTTTTTTTTCTACCTTCTTTTTTGTTGCAGTTTTCTTAGCAGGAGCTTCTGTTTCTTTCTCGAGCGTTATGGTTTTGATTTCACAGAGTGATAGGGGATAAATTTTCTTTAGTCTTAATCCAAGTGTTTTCTGGAGCCTGTTGTTCATGATTTCATCGAAGATTTCGCTTATGTTTTTTGTTTTAATGTAACTTATTAGTTCCTCGCGCGCCTTTTCCCTTAGAGCTTTACGGATTGCTCGTGAGACTTTCTTTCGTGTTAATAGGAATGGTTTTATTCGAAGGGTTCCGTTTTTGCATTCTGCAGAGAATGAATCTTCAACGTAGTTTGTTCCTTTACGCATCATCCTTCGGATGAAATAGGGCATGACTTTCAGTTCTTTTGGTCTGGATGTTGCTTTTTCTCCGTCGACACTTACCTTGACCTTTAGAACCATTCCCTTTCCTCGTAAAATTCTAGTTAGGTCATAGATTATTGTTCTGTTCTGGAAGTTTTCTAACTCGTAGCCGTAAAGCTGTACTTTTTTCCCTATTAGTGGGATTTCAATGTTGAAAAATTTCTGTCGTTTTTTTACTTGTGCCATTATAAAGACAATCTCCGGTTTTCTTTATCAAACTTTCCCCTGAATTTGTGCTCATGGCTGATTATCATTCTTGGATTACCTTTCCTGCTCGTTTATTTCTTTTTGCTAAACGGTATTTTGACTTTCCGCAGACCTCACAGGTGTACATTATATTTGTCTTTTTAGTAGTCTTGCTTTTACGCTTGAATTTTGAAACTGCTGGTTTGGAACCCCATTTTCCCTTGTTTCCGATTCCGTTTCCGAGTCCACGAAGTTTCGCTCTTGAGATGCTACCTCTTGTTAGAGTTCCTCTTTGGAAACCTGTTCCGACTACTTTAATCTTCTGATCCGTTTTCTTCTTACAGTATGGGCAGAGTCTTTTGGTTTTCTTTGGAAGCTTCATATTGTTTCTTGTTGCGGGTGGTTTAAAAAGGTTTTTATATCATGGTGTCGCACTTATTTAATGAAAATCCAAAGCAGGATAAAATTAGTTCGCACTGCGTGCTCATTTGATATTAACTCCGAAGCCTGACAAAGTCGGCTTTTTCGTTATGAAAATAAATTAACTCAGATAGTTTAAGTTTGGTTTTTTGCATTAAAACATAAGTTATATAATATAAAAAATGAGAATGAAGTTTAGTCAAGGTAAGCAGAAAGAATTTATTAATTCTGTTTTAATTAGTGCAGCTTGTCCGTCGTTGAGGGAGCTTAGTAGGCGAATTGATATCAATTATCAGACTCTCAAGAACTATTATTCTGAGAGAAGATTGTTATCTGATAATTTCTTTGATGTTTTGTGCAGAATCTCTAAATTAGATGAAAAAGATTTTTCGGTTCAGAGGGTTTCAGATAATTTGGGGCAGGTCAAGGGCGGGAAGAAGAGTCGGAAGAAGTAAATGGTCCTGCGCAGTCGTATGGGGCCAGCCCCCTAACAAGTCACCCCCGTTATTTTAGTGCGCGGACATGGTCCCACGCAGGATCGAACTGCGATCTTATCCAAGTCAAGGATACGTCTTAGCCATTGGACTACAGGACCCTTGTATTATTAAATGGTTTGATCTTTTAAATCTCTTATGCCTTTCACTTAGTAAGTTACTTAGTAAATAACTTAATTAATAAGAAACATTTATATATCATGGTTTTTTTGGTGAATGATTGGGAAAAAGTGTGATGAATAAATGAAGAAATATTTACTTTTGATAGAGGATGAGAAACTTTGGGAAAAATTTAAGAATGTGATAAATAAGGATATTAATACCGAGATTATTGATATGATAAAGAAGAAGTTAGGTGTGGAGGTGAAAGATGGAAAGTAAGAAAGGTCAGGTGACGATTTTTATTATTGTGGCGTTGTTGATTATCGTGGGGTTGGTGTTGTATTTCTTTGTGGCGGATTCTTCTAACTCTGTGAATATTCCTGCTGGTTTCCAGCCAGCGTATTCTTCATTTCTTACGTGTATCGAGGATGATGCTCTAACCGGGATAGAGATTCTTGGTTCACAGGCAGGATACATTTACATGCCTGAATTTGATTCGGGTTCTGATTACAGGCCTTTTTCATCTGAGCTTGTTTTTGCAGAAAGTCCTATTCCCTATTGGTATTATGTTTCCGGTAATAATATTCCAAAGGAGCAAGTGCCTACGAAGAGAGAGATGGAACAGCAATTGGAGGCTTTTGTGAGCGATAAAATTTTAGATTGTGATATGGGTATTTATTATGATCAGGGATTTGAGATTTCATGGGTCAATCCTTCTGCGAGAGTTGAGATAGATGATAATAAGATTGTTGTGAATTTAGAGATGGATCTTAGTTTCGTGAAGGACGACGAAAGTATTCTTGTAAGGAACCATAAGATTGCTGTTGATTCTCGGCTGGGGGCGCTTTATAATTCTGCTTTGAAAGTTTATGATAAGTCGAGAGAAGAGAAGTTCCTAGAAAAATATGCGGTGGATACATTGAGGCTTTATGCCCCTGTAGATGGCGTTGAGATTACTTGTGCTCCTTTGATTTGGGGTGCTGAAGAGGTTTTCGGAGATTTGAAAGAAGGAATTGAAGCGAACACTTTGGCGTTGAATTCAAAGGTAAGTGTAGATGATTATTTTGTTATCGATTTTCCTGTTGATGAGGAGGTACGATTTGTGAACTCTAAGGAGTGGCCCTATAGTTTTGAAGTCAATCCTTCTGAAGGAAGTTTGATTATGGCAAATCCTGTCGGGAATCAGCAGGGCTTAGGAATTCTTGGTTTCTGTTATGCCCCATATCATTTTGTCTATGATGTTAATTATCCTGTTTTGGTTCAGATTTACTCTGACTCTGATGCTGACGCGGAGTTTTTTCAGTTCCCTCTTGCTGTGATACTTGAGAACAATAATCCTAGTGTTTCCTTGAATGTGAGTGCTGTAGCAGATGCAGATCCAGAGCTTTGTGCGTATAAGAATTCTGTTGCAGATATAAGAGTTGTTGATGGTGATGGGAGGCCTATTCAAGCGGACATTTCTTATGAGTGTTCTGATAATAGCTGTTACATTGGAAAGACTGCTGGTGGTTATTTAAGAGGAAATCTTCCCGAGTGTGTTAATGGGTTTGTGACTACGCGCGCTGAAGGATTCAGGGATGCGAGTTATCTTTTCTCTAGCGTTTCGGAGGAAAGAATTCTTGTTACAATGGATAAGCTTTATGGAAAGGAAATTAGACTGAAGCTTGATGGAATTAATTATAACGGAGAAGCTATAATTTACTTTACCTCTGGGGATTATACGCAGACTCTTTTGTATCCCGACCAGAGGGTTGTGCAACTTGCAGAAGGACAGTATGAAATTCAGGCACATATATACAAGAATTCTTCAATTACCCTCGGAAAGAGTGTTGAAGAGCAGTGTGTTGAAGTGCCTCGCGCAGGATTCCTTGGGTTTGCGGGTTTGAAGAAAGAGAGGTGCTTTGAAATTGAGATTCCTGAACAGGTGATTTCGCAGGCGCTTGTTGGAGGAGGAACACAGAATCAATATATGTTAAGGTCGGAGCTCAAATCTTCGAGCGTGTTGGAGATAGACGCGGATGAATTTTTTACTCCTGAGAGTATTGAGGAATTAAATGTTAACTATTTGCTTTTCGAGAGTAGAGGATTGGAAATAAATTTTATATAAAAACAAATGAGGATGAATAAAATGAGAGCGGCGTTCGTGTTGAGTGTTCTACTTGTGGGTCTGTTTGCATTGTCTTTTATTTCCGCGCAGTTCTCTAGTTCGTTTGTTGCTAAAACTCCTACATCACAATTTTCTGATTATGGTGGTTCTGCTTTTGATTCTAGTATGTGTCGCGAGGGGCAGGATTTTGTTTTGCAGATTTCGCCAAAAGGGTGTACGCCGAGTGTTGTTAGAAGTGATTTGTTAGAAAAGCAGAATGTTCCTGTGTTCTGTCCTATCTCTGCAGTGCAATTGAATCCTTTGATTGATGTGGAGGCTATTGATGGAATGACAATTAATGGAGAGGTTTCTGGAGGAAGTGTTGGAGGTTTCCATCCTGCGCGTGCTGCACTTGGAAGGGGCGACCTTAAAGTCAATTCACCTGTTCTTGGAAACATTGGGTATGCTGTTATTGTTCTAAGGCAGAATAGGAATGAGAGTTCGATGCCTGATTTTGTAGAGGGCAATTTAACGGCTCGGATAAGTTATGATATTAAAGAGCATTTTGGTGTTGGGCAAGCGACACTTTATCTTCCAGTTATGGATGATGCTGAATGGAACGCTGGATTTAATCATTACGGATTCTGGGAGGGTCTCGGTTATTTAAGAGCGGAGAGTGTTGGCGATGAGAGGGCGACGATTTCGATTTATGCAGGAAAGGCAGACTCTTCTAAGATTCATGGAGGGAAGATTACTTCTAGGACTATTAGTGTTGGTCAGACTTCCTCAGATATTTCGCTTTCTGGAGCGGCTTACTGTCTTGCTGGTTTGAATATTAGGTTGGATGGTTTAGAAGCGGCAGACAAAACTGTGAGATTGAATATTAATGGAGAGTTCACAGAGGTTAAGGAGGGAGAGAAGTTTTTGGATAATCGTTGTCGAATTAGGAAGATTAATAGTTATGGAGTTATCGATGAGGCTGTTGTGAGTTGTGATGAGGATTCTAAGCAGAGTACGTTCACTCTAACATTTAGTCCGAAGGTT
>JAHJRM010000059.1 GCA_018830905.1 Nanobdellota archaeon | reverse complement strand
TGTTCGTTGTTATTGTTTCTCCTTCTAGGCTGATATTAACCCAACCGCTTATGTCTGCGTTTGGGCCGTAGATTTCTTCTATTGAGCCTGCGGGAGTTCCTTTTAAGATTGAGAGCACTCCCGGAATTAAAAGTACTGCGACGAAGAATAAACCTAGTGATAGGGTAATCTTGTGTGCCAGTCTTTTTTTATTGTTTTCTAAATGAGTAAAATTCATAATTCACCTGTCTTTATTTATTCAGGGCGAAAGTGTTTATAAAATTATTTATATTATCTAGGGGACCAATCCGGTTGGCTGTCTTGTTGGTCGTTATTTGTTAGCTGTTTTTTGTTAGCTCCCGAAGGATAGTCCATTGTCCAAATTTCTTCCGTATCCGCGGAGAAAGATCCTGCAGGAAGCAATGAGTATACAATATTTGATCCATTAGGAGACCACGAAGGAAATCTTTCATTGGAGTTTCTACTATTTGAAATATTTCTGGGATTATTTCCATAAGAGTCCATTACATAAATTTCCCAATTTCCATCCCTATTTGAAGAGAATGTGATTAATTTTCCATCAGGAGACCACGAAGGTTGCCTGCTTTCTTTATCGTATGTTAATCTCCTTACATTTAATCCATTCTGTTTCATAATGAATACATCTCTTATGAAACTATCAGTATTCTTTTCTCTATCTGATTCGAATGCAATCCAATTTCCATCAGGAGACCACGAAGGGTTTTCGTAGACATGCTGAGAATCTTTTGTTATGTTTACAGGGTTTGATCCATCTATTTGCGACACCCAAATTTGTGATTTACTTAATCCAGCTCTATAAGCAATCAAATCTCCGTTAGGAGAGACTGTTGGATGATCCTTATAATCCCCTCCTGTTGTAATTTGGACTTCTCCAGAACCATTCGTATTCATCCTATAGATGTTGTAACTAATATCACTTCCTGTTTTTCTTGTTTTTGAAAAGAAAATGTGTCTTCCATCAGGAGACCACGAAGGAAAAATTTCCCATGCAGTGTTCGTTTGTGTGAGGTTTGTTATATTTGATCCATTTGCATTCATAGCCATTATTTCTGCCGATTCTCCATCGTTTCTTGTAAAGACAATTCTTCCTTCTAATTGACTGGGCGTAATTTGGTCTCTTTCTCTTTTTAAAATTTGTTCTGAAGAAAATACTTCTTCCTGATAATTTTTTACAAATCTGCTGAAAATATTCATATCTATTCCTATCCAAGAGCTTAATCCTCCGTAAAGTTTCCATCCCTCTTGTTGTGATTCGTTTTCTAATCTTAACGAATTGTTTACGCAGATTCTTGCTCCTGGGAGTACTCCATTCAAGAATAATTTAAGTGAGGGTCCTGCATAGATTTCTATATTTGTTCCTTCAGGGGCTCTTTGAATAAAGAAATCAAAACTGTTTGAGAAGTCAGAGAGATTTTTCCAGCCTCTATTTTCATAAAGTGCTCCTGGGCTTAGATGAGCTTCTTGGTTAATTCTTGCTTCTAATACATTTAGTTTTCCGGGCATGATGCCTATGATTATATCTATTTGAGGTGTTATGACAAAAGGGGTTCCTGCTATGGGTATTGGTGTTAGTTGATATCCTGCAATTTCTCTTTCTATCCCACGTGTACCCAGACTAATATTTGATCTTAATTCTATCTCCGCTTTTTCTTCCATTATTATTTGAGCTCTTAGCTTTTCCAATCTTAATCGCCTAACCTCTATATCTAGAATTGGTTCTACATTAAAAGAAATGTTTCCGTTTGCTATTAATCCTTGTTCAACCCATGTATCTTTTGAATCCATCGAGAGATTAACATCTTTTAGATCTATACTAAAACCAAATCCTCTTCCAGTAGCCTTTGATGCTCCTGCGACAACTTTATACGATCTTGCATTTTCTTGGGATAGTTCTTGTCTGAATGAGAGGATTCCGTCTCTTAACGCCTCTTCGAGTGTAGCTTGTCTTGTTTGGACTGTTCTTCTGTCGTTGGAAACTCCAATAACCTCTCTTAGTATTCCGTAAGGAGTTTCGTCGCTTATTCCTCCAACAAGTATGTCTCCTTCTGAGAAACCTTTGGAATCTGAAAAGGTTATGCTATTTTCGTTAATCTCTGAGATTCTATTTAATTCATCTGTAGAAAGTGTTCTTGTATTCTTGGTATTTTCTATGAGGAGGTTATATGCTTGATCTGCAGTTCCTCCTCTGGAATCAGAAACTCTTACTTTTACATGTAATAATGTGTTTACCTCAACCTCTGGAGCTGTTCCAGAGATTCTATCGTTTGTAACTGAGAGCCAATTCGGACTGTCTATTAGCCTGTAGTTTAAAATATCTCCATCTGGATCATTTGATTGAATTCTATATTGATATGTTGAATTTTCTTCTACTTGTGTTATTGGTGTTGAAGTTATTTTTGGGGGATGGTTTATTGGTTCTTGTTTTGGGGGAGGGGTTTGGGCCGGAGGAGAATTATCTTGATTTTGTTCTTGAGTAACGGGAGTTATATCTATTGAGCGGGTTGGAGGGTTTTCATCTCCACCACAAGAAAAATTGGGAAGAGAAGTGAGTGTTAACATACCCCCAAATAAAATACTTCTAAAATATTTTTTCCCTTTTTGGACGAGCATATTTTCTAAGTCCATTTTAGGTTTTTTGGCTATGCCTTCGGAGAATTTATTTTTTATAAAATTATTTCTTCTTCTTTCTCAATCCTGCAATGAAATAGATTCCGAAGATTGCGACTATTGCCAGTACAAATGTGTTTTTGTTGAAGAATGGTAGTGCGATTTGTGCAGGGCATTTTACCACTTTGGATTTGTTTACGCAATTTGTAGGCCTGTCCTCTTCTAATCCGCTCCACTCGGCAATCATCGTGTAGGATAGGAATTCATCTCCACCATCTTCACAACTGTCTCCCCCTGTATCTTGAGAATATGTACATATTCCTCCGCCTGTTTCTGGGCCTGGAGGTGTTATTATTGCGCCTTGTTCACATTGATTAGCACCTGAGTTCCACTCGCAACCTCC
>JAHJRM010000058.1 GCA_018830905.1 Nanobdellota archaeon | reverse complement strand
TCCTGCTCCGATAGCATTGTAGTTTCCTTCGTAAGTTCTTATCTGTCCTTGCATTCCTGTTAAAGATGTTGGACCTGTTTCTTCGTGAGTGGTTTCATTTCCTGCTGTGTTATAGTTTGCGGTTAGTGCGAATTGTCCATATTGAACTCCTGCTTCTAATCCTCTTGATTGTCCAGCGTGAGTTCCGATTATAATTGAAGGGTATCTCTTTGGTCTTTCTATTGCTGGTGTAGAATCAGTTTGAGCTTCTTCAGAAGCTGAATTATCAACTACTAAAGAATCTCTTTCTGCAATCATTCTCATAAGGTCTGCTCCTGCTTGACTTTCTCCAAGCCCATCTGTTGTTGAATCTGCCAGCATTATTCGTGTTGCATTGATTCTTGTTTGCAGTTCTGTTATTCTGTTTTCTTGCGCTTCTGAAGGATTAGCAAAGTAAAGTAAACCTGCTAGACCCAATCCGGTGTATTTTTTGTATGACATTTTATTTTTCTCCTAGACGGTATCCGAATCCTTTTGGATCTCCTTCTGCGTCTTTAGTGAATATGTAAACTTCCCCTTCTTGTGCTCTTGGGTCGTAAGCTTTTGCTTTTTTTCCTGTAAGGGTTATTGTGTTTCCTCTAGCTATGTTTTCTACAACTATTGCTGAATCTGGCTCTCCTGTTAAGAATGCTCCAAGGGTGTTTCCGAATCTTGTCACTAGGTTCTCAGTATGGGCTTTGTATGCTCTTACAGAACTTTGTTCACGTTCTAGTTTACTTGCTAATTTTTCTCCTCTTGTTTCGTACTCTTGCAATTGTCTGTTTCTTTGACTGATAGTTCTCTTAGCTTGGTTAAGTTTGTTCTCTAGTAGGGAAATTCTTGTATTATCTTTTCCTAATGAATTCATTGAATCTATAACAGCAGTTCTTGTCGAATCTAATTTGGTGTCTAGCTCTGATTGTGTGTATGTTATTTGAGTTATAGTGGATTCTTCTTCTTGTGTTCTTGGTTCTTTTGTGGGAGTATTATACCAAATTGCTAATCCGGTGGCTCCAATTAAAGCACTTGCTCCGATAGTAGCGTATACCTTAGGGGGTATGTTGGATAAACTTTCTTTTGTTTTTGAATATGCTCCTGAAACTTTTTCCTTGAGATGCATATTTGGCAAGTTGTTTCTTATTTCTGAGAAGAAAGGTTGAGAATATTCTTCTTTGTAGGCTTCTGCGACATCTTGTAAATCCAACCCATTATCTATTATCTCATTCATTTCGCGTGCTTCTTCCTCTACTTTTCTCATAATTTTCTCCTGTTTTCTTTTGATGTTCCAATTTGTTAATCTACTCATAACTTATATTCCCAATTTGATATTTATAAATCTTTCTATATGTTGTCATTATGTAATAGATTCAGTTGTATGCAACTATAGAAAAATAACAGATTTACTATGTCTGAGGCGTTTAATTAGATTTATGTCTTTAGAAATATATTTCTTAGAAGAGGTTATCAGTTTTTGTTGATTAATTTCCCACGGTCGCTTTTATTCTTCTGACTCCTGCCGCGACTGATTCTTCTTTGATTATTTTGAATTTCCCTAGTTCTTTAGTGTTTTCTACATGTGGTCCAGTGCAGATTTCTTTAGATAGATTTCCCATAGTATAGACAGATACTATCTCTGGATAGCGCGCGCCGAACTCCGATTGCGCGCCCGAATCTATTGCTTTTTTGAGGGGCATTTCTTCTCTTGTTACGTTTAGGTTTTCAGATATTTTTTTGTTTACAATATACTCGATTTTCTTTTTTTCTTCGTCGGTGAGTTTCCTTGGAAAGTTAAAGTCGAATCGGAGTCTTTCTGGAGTTATGTTTGAACCTTTCTGTTTTATGTCTTTGTCAAGAACCTCTCTAAGTGCTTCGTTTAGTAAGTGAGTTGCTGTGTGTAGCTTTGTTGTTTGTTTTGAATTGTCTGCTAACCCTGATTTGAATTTTTGAGAGGATGTTGATTTTGAGAGTTGTTGGTGTTTGGATAGTTCGGCTTTGAAACCTTTTACATCTACCTTCAGGAGTAAACCTTTTCTAAGACTTTTGATTTCTTCTTCTATCATTTCAAGAGGGAAACCGTACGATTGGTAAAGTAAGAAAGCATCTTTTCCAGATAACATCTTCACACTTTTTTTATTATTAGATACCCACTCAAGTACCTTTTTATCAAATACTTTTAGTCCTTTCTCAATTGTTTTATTGAATTTTTCTTCTTCTTCTTTTAGAGTTTTAATTATCTCTTTTTTGTTCTTTTTCAAATCAGAATAATCTTCATAAATTTTGAACACTGATTTTGCGATTTTATCTGTGAAATCTTTTATATTAAGTCGCATTCCGTGTCTAACTGCTCTTCTTAGGAGTCTTCTTAAAACATAGCCTCGCCCAGTATTACTTGGTAAAACTCCATTTGCAATAATCATAACTGCTGCCTTGGTGTGGTCTGCGAGGGTTCTCATAGCTTTCTCATTTCCCTTGTAGGATTTTCCAGAAAGTTTTTCAATCTCTTTTATTATTGGTTGCCACATGTCTCCAAGATAGTTATCGTCAAAGTTGTTCAGTGTTGCTATTGTTCTTTCTACTCCGCCTCCGAAATCAATGTTCTTTTGTTTTAGTGGTTCGAATTTTCCTTTAGAATCTTTATTGAATTCCATTAAAACATTGTTTCCTATCTCTAACCAGTTTTCATCGTTAGGGTTGAATGTTTTTGGAGCGGGTTTGTTTATAAGTTTCCAGTAAAATATTTCTGTGTTTGGTCCGCATGGTCCGGTTGTTCCGACGGGTCCCCAAAAATTACTTTTTTTATCTAAGAAGGCGATTCTTTCTTTTGGGAATCCTAGTTCCAAATATGTTTTTTCTGATTCTGTGTCTTTTGGCGCGTTTGAGTCTCCCTTAAAACAGCTTGCTGCTAGTCTTTCGGGGGGAATTCTTAGAGTTTTCGTTAAGAATTCATAAGTCATCTCGATTGCTTCTTTCTTCCAGTAATCTCCTATCGACCAGTTGCCGAGCATTTCAAAGAAAGTGTGGTGATATGTATCTCCAACTTCTTCAATGTCTGTTGTTCTTATGCATCTCTGAACATTCACAAGTCTTTTTCCTAAAGGATGTTTTTCTCCGAGGAGATATGGAACTATTGTTTCCATTCCTGAGCCTATAAAAAGTGTTGTTGGATCGTTCTCGGGAACTAGCGAAGCATTTGGAATTTCTTTGTGCCCATGCTTTTTGAAAAATTCAATATATTTTTTTATTAACTCTTTTCTTGTCCAAACCATGGATATTCTTAGAATTGGAACTTTAAAAATTTTAATTAGTTAAAAATTAGGCTCGCCTATGGCTCGCATTTGATAAAAATAATCACAAATCCTTATTTGAGTGTAATTGGTTAATCCTAGCGAAATGTCTAAAAGGTTTTGTTTGTTATCTTAATAATGGAAAAAGAGAATTATCCCGACCCTTTTAATTAGTTTTTAGTTTTATTTTTGTAGTCTGCTTAGTCTTCTTTCTATTTCTCTTAGTTGTTCCTTGACGTCAGGAGTGTAGTTTGATCTTTTCTTGGGTTCGTACTCTACTTTTTCTTCTTTCTTCCTTTCTTTCCTTATAGCCTCGGGAATTTCTGGGTTTGGAAGGATTTTCTGTAGTTTTCCAAGAGAGGCCTTCATTTCTTTTAATCTTCTGCTTGCCCTTAGCTTTATCCTGAATTCTTCGTCTCGCAGAGTGTTGTAGTCTTCCATGATTCCGGCCATTCTCAAAAGATACATTTGTGAGGAGAGAAAATCCTTTTTAGATTGTAGTGCTTCTCTGTGTTCGAATCTCACGTGCAAAAGTTCCTCTTTTGGCATTTTATATTTTAGAAAAAACGTCTCTTTCAACTTTCTCTATTTGATCTTTCATTGATTTAACTTCGTTTTCCCACTCTCTCAATTCAGTATCTTCTTTTTCTCTTACCTTTTTTATGTCGCTAAGATCTCTTTCTATATCAGAAACTTTTTTCTTTGCTTCATGGAAAACTTTTAGTGCATCTTCGAATAGATCTATTCTTACAAAAATTGGTTCTGCAGAATCTCTTGCGTTTGAGAATTCTCTTCGTACTGGGGGCATGTCATAATCGATTTCACTTGTCATTGGTTGTCTTAATGGCTCTTGCATCATTCGCATTTCGTCTTCTTCGAACTCTGGTTCGTCAGCGTCAGCAAAATCATCCTCTCTTTCCCCAGAGACAGCTCCTTTGATTGTGTCCTGAGAAAATTTTGTTCCTAGGGAATTATGTGGCAAGCTTGGAAGTTTGTGTATCCTTCTCTTTTCATCTTCTTCGAAATTATCAATCTCTGGTAACCTTGGAAGATCTGGCAGAGAAGGTCTTTCCTCTTTTGCTTCTTTCGTTTTTGTAAAGAATCCCATCTTATTTTGATATAGATTTCCTAATATATATAATAACGAAGAGGTTTAAAAATCTTTATTTTTTTAAAGCTTTTTTTATACCGAAAGGTATTTATTCAGTCCTTGTTTGTTGTCTCTTATGCTCAAGAAATTTCTTAAAGAGGTTGTTGTAATTATTGTAGGCAAACAGGCTGAAGATATCGTTGATCTCCTCGATACAAAGAAGTATGTTAATGAGTTTATCATTTCTAAGAAATTAGATTTGACTATTAATCAGACGAGAAATATTCTTTACAAAATTTCGGATCAGGGTCTTGTTTCTTCGATAAGAAAAAAAGATAAGAAAAAAGGTTGGTACACTTATTTTTGGAAGATTGAGGCGTTGAAGTCACTTGAGTTTTTGAAAGCTGATTTGATTAAGAAGATAAACATGATGGATTCTCAAATAAATAGTCGTGAGACAAAGAGATTTTATATTTGTGATGGTTGTCATATTGAAATGTCCGAGGAGAATTCGCTTCTTTACAACTTTACTTGCAGCGAGTGCGGTTCTGTTTTCACTTTGAAAGATAATACTAAAACTTTGAAAGAGATGAAGAAGGTTGTCGAGAGGCTTAAAGGTGATTTAGATCTTGTGGAAAATGAAATTGAGATTGAAAGTAAGAAAGTTGATGTTGTAAAACAGAGGGTGATAAAGAAGGAAGAGAAAGAGAGGGATGATAAGAAGAAATTTGCAAAGGCTAGTAGGGCTTTAGCTAAGAAGAACGCTTTGAAGAGGGCCATTAAAAAAGGTTTTGTTAAGAAAAAAGCAGTTAAGAAAATTGTGAAGAAAGTAGCGAAAAAAAATATTAAGAAGAAACCAGCTAAAAAGGTTACAAAGAAAGTCCCTAGTAAAAAAAAGAGTGCTAAAAAAAGGAGTTAGGGATGCAAAGAGTTTACAATTTTTCTTCTCGAAGGACAAGTTTGTTTAGTTTGTTGAGCACTAATCTCATT
Source organism: Nanobdellota archaeon (assembly GCA_018830905.1). GTDB lineage: Archaea > Nanobdellota > Nanobdellia > Pacearchaeales > GW2011-AR1 > ASMP01. The sequence continues at coordinate 8,743 of JAHJRM010000058.1, read as the reverse complement.
TTGATTGGAGTAAATATTGTTGCGTTTATTCTTTTTTCTATTCTTTTGTTTGCAAAAGTGCCTCTAGATTATGTTGCAATAAAACCATCTAATATTCTTGGAGGAGATTATCTCTGGACTTTTTTTACAAGTATGTTTATGCATGTAGGTTTGTTCCATCTTCTTGCTAATATGGTTTCTTTATTGTTTATAGGAGGTATTGTTGAGAAGATTCTTGGTGCTAGAAGATATCTCACTTTTTATTTAGCGTCGGGTTTGTTTGCGGGTTTGTTTTTTGTCTTATCGACATTATTCTTTCCTGCTGATTTGAATACTTTTGCAGTTGGTGCTTCTGGAGCAATCTTCAGCTTAATAGGGTTGCTTGTTTTAATGACGCCAAATCTTCCTGTTTATGTTATGTTTATTCCTATTCCAATAAAGATGAAATACGCAGGTCCCGGTATCTTGGTCCTTCTTTGGATTGTTTCTCTTGCAGGAAATATTCCTATTGGGAACATGGCCCATCTTGGGGGACTTATCGCAGGCGTTGGTTATGGTATCTATCTCAGACATAAATATAAAAGAAAGGTCAGGCTTATTGGAAGACACTTTAGTTAATGGTTAGAAAAATAAGAAAAAAGGGATTGAAAGATTATTATTCTGAGAGCTGGAATTATATTTGTGACTCCAAGAGTTTTATTTATTTCATGATTGGCTTTTTTGTTTTCTTTATGCTCGTCGGATTGCTTGTTCCAGTTTCTGGAGAGTTTGAAGAGAAGATTCTTCAGTATATTTCTGAATTGTTAGCGATGACTGAAGGTTTGTCTCAATGGGGTCTTGTAAGATTTATTTTTTGGAATAATGTTCAGAGTAGTTTTTTTGGAGTTGTTCTTGGGGCATTTCTTGGAGTGTTCCCTCTGATTTCATCTTTAGTGAATGGATATGTTCTGGGGTTTGTTCTTTTAAGAGCGATAGAAGTGGAAGGCCCATTGACTGTTTTGAGATTGGTTCCTCACGGGATTTTTGAATTACCTGCCTTGTTTATTTCTCTTGGTCTTGGATTGAAACTGGGTTGGTGGTTGATTGCAGACCCCGTTCGTTTTTATTGGAAGAGGCATAAGATTGTTTCTTTACTCTTTATTTTATCATATTTGATTACGCTTGTTGTTGCCCTTGTTATTGATAATAAATTTAGGAAGAAGATGAAAAAATCTTTTGATTCTTTTAGAGAAAATTTCTGGAATTCAATCATCACATTTGTTTTGATAATTCTTCCTTTTCTGATTATTGCGGCAATAATTGAAGGAACCTTAATTTTCTTTTCAAGATAGTTTGTCGAAGAGAAATCTTTATATACTTTATTTTCTTAACTCTTTTAGTTTATTTAAACTAATGAAAGGAGGTTAAAATGTGGTATACTAAAACAGCTATAGTGTTAGCGAATCTTGGTGCTATTAACTGGGGATTGAACGAGCTTGGATGGAATGCAGTTGATAAGCTTTTGAGTTTCGTTAGTTGGTTACCTATGGTTGTTTATTACGTTATAGGTCTTTCGGGACTTTATGGTATGTATAAATTATTCAGCAAGTAATTTGCTGAACTTTTTATTTTTTTTTAATTAATTTTTATTTTCTTAACTAGAGGGTTTGTTAATTGTTTTAATTTTATTATCTAAATGTTTTTATATTAATGAATTTTATTTTTTTAATGACTTACACCATGCCTAATATTCTTTCTCAAGGGGAAATTGATGCATTGTTGGGAGCAGTGACTAGGGATGAATCAGATATGCCTGATGATGTTGTTTATGTAGATTCTAAAAGTGATGGATTCTGTCCGCATTTTCCTTTGAAATTTAGAGAAGAAGATTATATTTGTCTTTTGGATGCAGACCCTAAAAGAGATATAAGGGTGAGAAGAAATGCTCTTTATAGACAGGATTTTTCTAGAGAATAGAATTTATTTTTAAGAAATTTTAATCACTCTTCAAGTCGTTAAGTCCAAGAAGTATCAAGAGAATCGAGATCATTGCAACCAGCCAGAAAACTCCACCTTTAAGGAAAATCCATCCTGCGTGAAGAATGTTTAGGTCTTTTCCGAAAATCATCCAACCGTATGTTGCAGATGCCCAGGAAAATACAATCAATCCTATAAGAAGTATTAATCCAAGCAATAGTTCAACCCATTTGTTCATTGTATTCTTATCTTGGTGTTTATGTTTAAAAAGATTATGATGCTTAATGCTATACTTTGGGTTATAACCTATTTTCTCCCGGGATAAGTTTAAAAATGGGTTTGGCTATTTCTTGTTATGAACAGAGAGTTTGTTTTGGAAAGTCTTGCAATTCCAATTTCTTTCAGGTAGTTCTTACTCTGTTTATTGATTAATATGAAAGGACAATTAACCATAATCGATTTATATGAATGTGACAATGATCTTGTCAAGAATAAAGTAGCTTTAGCTCGGTTTGGGAAGGAGCTTTGTAAGGTGATTAAGATGAAAGCTCATGGAGGCCCAATCATCAAGAGATATGGCAAGGGAAAATTGAGGGGATACACTGCGGTACAACTTATTGAAACAAGTAATATTGTAATTCATCTTGATGAGTATGAACATAAGGTTTTTATTGATATTTTTTCTTGCAAGGATTTTGATTCTCTTGTTGCTCGGGATTTTTCTAAAAAATATTTTATGGCTAAAAAATTTAAATTGAAAACGATAATGAGGGAATGAGAAAGATTAAAGGTTTGAAGTTGAATAAAGGAATGAAAGTTTCTGACCTCGTTGAGAGAATGGGTGGTGTCGGGTTTGGTGCCAGGAGTGTTTCACAAGCATCAGTGATTTTAAAGAAAATGAAATCTGATAAAGATTGCAAGATTTTTTTTGGGCAGGCAGGCGCGATGGTTCCTGCAGGAATGAAGGGTGTTATTCTTGATATGCTTGATTTTACTGATGTTTTTGTTTGCACTGGCGCAACTTTGACTCATGATTTAATTGAAGCTCTTGGTTTTAATCATTTTTTTATTGATTCAAAAGAAGGAGATTTTGATGATGAAGATTTGAATAAGAAAGGTTTGGATAGAATGTATAATGTTGCGATGCCGAATAGTGTTTATGGAAAATTGGAAGATTTTTTTGAAGAGAATTGGGAAGTTTTGAAATGGTGTAAGACAATAAAAGAATTTTTGTGGAAAATCGGAGAGATTTGTCCCGGGACGGCTGAAGATTGCATACTTAAGAAATGTTATGAGAAGAAGATTCCTTTGTTTTGTCCTGCACTTGCAGATTCTGGGATTGGATTGATGATTTGGGGAAGGAAGGTTGCGGGGGAGGAAATATTTATTGATGCTTTTGAAGATATGAAAGAGATAATTGATATTTCTTGGACTGCTAAGAAAAGAGGGATTATTTATGTTGGTGGAGGAGTTCCGAAGAATTTTATCCAGCAAAGTCTGCAATTTTCCAAGGGAGCACAGTATGGTATTCAGATAACTACGGACAGGGCAGAACCCGGCGGGAGTTCTGGAGCGTCGTTGAAAGAGGGAATTAGTTGGGGCAAAATGGAAAGTAATGCGGATTTTGTAGACGTTAATTGCGACGCGACGATTGCTTTGCCGTTGATTTTGGCTGGGGCTGAGTAATTTAGGAGGAAAGTGTCCCCCTGCCCAACCCTAAATTAACTTAGTAAAATCATACAAGAACTATCTGAGATTTGTGATTATTATGCGAGCCCGAGCGACTTCGTGGTAGGCAGAAGGCGAGCGTTTTAAATACTTTATTTGTTTTTTATTCTAATGCTTACTAAAAAACAGATTGTGGAGATTAGAGAACATTTGGAGCGGGCACAGAATCCGATTTTTTTCTTTGATAATGATGCGGATGGGGTTTGTTCTTTTCTTTTGCTTCAAAAGTACCTTGGTCGTGGAAAAGGTGTTCCGATAAAATCTTTCCCTGATTTTGTTGAGGACTATTTTCGTAAAGTGAAGGAGTTTGAAGCAGATTATATTTTTATTTTGGATAAGCCGGTTGTTTCAGATAAGTTCTTTGAGGAAGCAGAAAGGGCGGGTGTTAATGTTGTGTGGATTGACCATCATTTGGTTGATAAAAAAAATGTTCCTTCTTATGTCCATTATTACAATCCTTTGTTTAACAAAAAGAAGAGTTGTGAGCCGGTCACTGCCCTTTGCTATCAAATTGCAGACCGGATTGAAGACTTGTGGATTTTGGTCGCTGGTTGTGTTTCAGACAGATTTGTCCCGGAGGAGTATTCTGACTTTGAAAGGAAATATCCTGATTTGGCACTTTCTTCCAGAGACCCTTTTGACATTTATTATAAATCTCCTATAGGGAAAATTGCGAAGATGATTAATTTTGGTTTGAAGGATAGGACTACTAATGTTATGAATATGCTCAGGTTTTTGTTGGGTGCGGGGAGCCCGTATGAAGTTCTTGAGGAGACCCCCGGAAATCAGACTATGCATTATCGTTATAAGCAGGTTGATTCGAAGTATAAAAAGCTTCTTCAGAAAGCGATTTCTTCGGAAGGGATTTTTGGGAAGCTGGTTTTTTTCCAATACAGGGGGGATTTGAGTATTAGTGGGGATTTATCTAATGAATTGAGTTATTTGTTTAAAGATAAAATCATTGTTGTCTTGTACAATAAAGGTTCTAAAGTTAATATTTCCATGAGGGGTAAGGGGGTGAGGGAACTCTTTCGGCACGCGATAGAAGGCATTGATGGAGCGCGCGGTGGCGGGCATGAAAATGCTATTGGTGGGCAGTTGAATTCAAATGATGTTGAAAGATTTAGGGAGAGGTTGGAAGCGGAATTGAAATAATCTTTCCCATCCGCTCCATCCTGGAACCAAGAGCCAAATTAATCTAGTAAAATCAAGTTAGGTTCCTGTTTATTTTTGTTGGTTTGCGAGCGTAGCGAGCTGGGTATTAGATTGGATTGTTGGAAGAAATAGTTACCGCTCGCCTTCGGCTCGCAATTCGTATGGAGAAAGTATTCTCCCTGACAAGTCACCCTCTTCTAAGTTAGACTCACTCTGTTCGTGATTGGCTCAAATTTGGCTTTGCCAGGATTTTCGCTTGAGGAAATAGTTAAGTCTGTAAAATCATGAATTATTAATTGTTATTTCTTTGGTTGTTTGCGAGCGTAGCGAGTAAGTATTAAGGAGGGTTGATTTTCTTGATATGCGAATCATAGAAAACTATAAATACTTCTTTAGAGTTTGTTTGTTATGGATTTCGAACATGTTTCCAGTAGGAGTTTTAGAAATTGGATGAACCTACTTCTGGGTGCTGTGTTTGGAGTCACATCTATTAAATACCCAAAGTGTTCAATTTAATTCAGTTCTTCAGATCTGGGTTGAATTGAATTTATTCTTAGATTAGTCAATCCAGATTAAACTGATTTTATTGTCTGCTTTAAAAAATGCAATGCAACAGAAAGAGACAGAAGAGAGACAGATTTTAGAGAGGGAGCTTAGTGAACTTGTAGAGATTACTCTTAGAATGGAGAATGAACTTTATTTTATGATTCAGTAGCTCCGTCCGATGTAAACGATTTCGTTCGCTTTTTTATTGCAAATTATGCATTTTCCCTTGGGAGTTTCTTTCTTGTTTGCTAGAGTTCCTCTAACGTCGGCGTTTACTTCTTTTTCAATGATTTCTGCACAGGGCAAACCTTCTGATTTTGTTGAACAGAATTCTACTCTTGCAATCTTTCCATTATTCATTGCTTCCTTGAGTTCTCCCTTTGTTTTGCAATTTGTTAATCTGCTTTTGAAAAATTTATCTGCTTGATTTTTTAGCCTCTTGTCAAAATCTTCAGAGTATTCTTTTATGTTGTTTAGTTTTCCTACGGGAAGTGTTTCTTTGTTTTTTGTATCTCTGTGGAAAAGGGTTATCTCTTTGTTTTTCATTTCCTTTTCTCCAATTTCAATTCGGAATGGAACTCCTTTTAGTTCCCATTCGTTGAATTTCCATCCTGGGTTATAGGCATCTCTATCATCAATTTCAACTCTGAACTCTTTTAGTTTATTTTTTATTTCTTCTGCATATTTCATTATTTTTTCTTGATTCTCTTTTTTGTAAATTGGGACGATTACTATCTGTGTTGGTGCGAGGCAGAAAGGAATGACTAATCCAGTATCATCTCCATGAAGGGAAATTATTGATACGAGGATTCTTGACATTGCTGGACCGTAGGCAGTTGTCCAGAGATACTCTTCTTGGCCTTTTTCGTTTTTGAATTTAGCATCGAATGCCTTAGAGAATTTTTGTCCCATAAGATGTGTTGATGGTTGCTGTATCAGTTTTCCGTCGGGCATTAATGAATCGGAGCCGATAGTGTATTCTGCGCCTGCGAATTTGTCCCATTCTGGTCTTTTCAGAGGGAGGGACGGCACACAGAACTTTTGATGCATTATATCTTCAGTCATTCTAATGTCTTCTTGGACTTGGGCTTCGGCCTCGGCTTTTGTGGCGAATGCATCGTGAGCTTCTATCCAATGGAATTCACGACCCCTAATTAGTGGTCTTGTTGCTTTTGTATCAAGACGGAAGACTTGACATCTCTGATATAGTTTCATTGGAAGATCTCTGTGACTTCTTATCCAGAGTTTGAACATTGGTGTGAAAAGTGTTTCGCTTGTGGGTCTTAGTGCTAATTTTTCTTCGTCGGTTTTTGTTTTTAGCCAAAAAACTTCTGGCGTGAAACCTTGAACATGGCTAGATTCTTTTTTCAAATTTGATTCTGGAATGAGGGTGGGCATTATGACTGGTTTGTGTTTGTTTTTTTGAAGCTCTTCTTCATAGAATTCGTACATCTTTTCTATTGTCTGCGTCCCCCAAGGTCGGATAACAATAAAACCCTTCATCCCGGTTCTTATCTCTACTAATTCAGCTTTTTCGATTATTTGAGAATACCATTCACTGAAGTTCTCATTCTTTTTTACTGTTAGACCCTTGTTGTCTTGCTTGTTTTTTGTCATGTTTATAAATCTGATTAGATGTTATTAAACTTTTATCATTCTTCATGATTTGTTTCTAGTAATTTTTTAGCGATTTGATAAGTGTGTTTTGGTCTTTCCCTTAATGTGTCAAATTCCCCATCGTTTCCATCATCATAAAATCTTATTGAGTATGTTTTTCTTTCTGAAGAGAATTCTAGTGAAATGACAGTTGAGTAATGGTTGCTTTCGACCTTTGCTATTATTCTTTCTTCATCGTATTTATCTAAGAGAGCGTCTAGTGAATCTCCTTGTATGTCTTCTGAGGCGAGGATTTCTTTTTTTAATTTGTTTGTAGGATCTTCAATTGAATATTGTTTCGCTGTTATTTCTGGTCTTGAAAAATGTCTGACTGTTTCTTGGAATGTTATTTCTGATTGAGGTATGCATGCATAAAGAGTAAGGGTTGTGGCAAGTGCGAGAGATTTGAGAATTTTCATTTTACAAGAGTGCTTCTCCTAAAGCTTCTTCTGAAATTTTATTTATTACATCTACTATATAATCTGATTCTAGGGCAAAACCAAGACTTTCTGCTGTGCCAACTTTGAAATTATTTATTCCTATGACTTTTCCCTTAGTGTTTATTAGTGGTCCTCCAGAGTTTCCGGGGTTTAGTGCTGCGTCAGTTTGTATGTATGCTTTTATTCCGTTTGCCCCTTCTCTGTTTATTGCAGAGACAATTCCTTGTGAGACTGAGAATTGAAGTCCTAATGGATTTCCTATCGCAATTACTTTTTCTCCTACCTGAATGTCGTTTGAGTCTCCGAATTCTACTTCATTATAGATTCCTTCAATTTTTAGAAGAGCTATGTCTAGGTCTCCATCGTACCCAATGAATATTGCATCAATTGATCTTTGGTCAGAAGTAATGGCGTATATTCCTGTTGCAAGAGTTCCTTGGCTGTCTGCTAGAACATGTGCGTTTGTTACTATATAACCATCTCTGTTAACTATGAACCCTGTTCCTTGTCCGGAATCAGTTCTTATTGTGACGACTGATGGAACTATTTTATCAATTATTCCAGAAAAGTCTTCTCCAACCGACGCTTTAAGCAGGTCGAATTCATTGGTTATTGTTCCAATGTTTGAACCTAGTTGAATTACGTTTTCATTTGTTGCAATCAATCCTTCTGATAGAGCATTGACATTTGATTGCATCTCTTTATTGAGATTACTTATTTTCTGATTTAGCGCGTTGTAGTTTACTTCTTGTTTTATTAAAATCATGTAAACAAAGATGCTCATAATAATCATGAACAGAACTACTATCGTTGTGAAACTCCCGATGAGCCACTTGTGATGTCTTTTTAGTGTTATTTGATGATGGACAATCGGTCTCTCTTTTTTCATGCTATTAATTAGCATAGGAGGTTTTTAAAATTAAGGTAGAACAATAAAAATAAAAACTCAATTTGTTCACTTATCTTATAGGCCCGTCGTTCAATGGATAGGATAACAGGTTTCGGCCCTGTTGATGGGGGTTCGAATCCCTCCGGGCTTATTTCTTATAAGGCGTTCCCACCCTACTCACGATTTCGCACGGCGAAGCCGAGTCTCCCACCCAACCCACCCTTTACAATTTACTGCTTATCGCGAAATTATTCTACTCCCAACTTCGCACAGCAGATTAATTTTCAAGCTACCGCCTACCACGAAGTCGCCCTACTCCCAACTTCGCACAGCAGATTAATTTTCAAGCTACCGCCTACCACGAAGTCGCCCTACTCCCAACTTCGCACAGCAG
>JAHJRM010000057.1 GCA_018830905.1 Nanobdellota archaeon | reverse complement strand
GCTACCGCCTACCACGAAGTCGCCCTACTCCCAACTTCGCACAGCAGATTAATTTTCAAGCTACCGCCTACCACGAAGTCGCCCTACTCCCAACTTCGCACAGCAGATTAATTTTCAAGCTACCGCCTACCACGAAGTCGCTCGCCCACCCCTTAGGACACTGCTCGCTGACGCTCGCAAATCGTATGTGGACTCCCCCAAGAGTTCACTTCGTTCCCTCTCGTCCGCCAAAATGGCGAACGAAACAAGTCACCCTCTTCTAGGATAGGCTCGCTGACGCTCGCTATATGAAAAAGGTAACTTAGTGAAATCGTGCAGGTTTTTTATTGATTAAACAAGGGTAAGAAGTATTCATTTTCTAATTAACTTTTTATAATCCTTATTCTTATTTTACATATCTGAATCATGGAAACAAAAAGAAGGAACTTTTTTTCGGCAGTGTTTACTCTTGTTGGGACAATCATAGGGGCAGGTGTTCTTGGATTGCCTTATGTATTTGCACAATCGGGATTTTTGATAGGAGCTTTCTGGCTTATTTTTCTTGGTGTTGTTATGACTTTTTTGAATCTCTGGATTGGCGAAATCACTCTTAGAACTAAACAGATTCATCAACTTACGGGATATGCTGAGAAGTACCTCGGGAAAACTGCTCGGAACATTATGCTGATTGCAATAATCATTGGGGTGTATTCTGCTCTTCTTGCTTATTTAATTGGTGAAGGGCAGAGTTTGTCTAGACTTTTTTTTGGAAATACTGGTTATGCCTTTTTGTTTGGTCTTGTGTTCTGGGGAGTAATGGCGATTTTATTGCAAGGTGGATTAAGTCGATTAAAAAGTCTTGAATTTTGGAGTGTTATTTTTATTCTAGCTGCTTTGTTTTTTTCATTTTTATTCCTTCTTCCAGATGTAAACAAAGAAAATCTTGTGCAGACTAATTTTACTAATGTTTTTTTGCCTTTTGGGATTGTACTTTTTGCTTTGTTGGGTTTTAATTCCGTACCTGAGTTAACGAGGGAGATTGGTAAGAATAGGAAGATGTTGAAAAAAGTGATAATTATTGGAAGCTTGATTCCGATTGTTTCATATCTTATGTTCAGTTTTGTTATTGTAGGGGTTTTGGGCGGAAGTGTAAGTGAAGTTTCTACTATTTCTTTTTCAGGACTTTTCGGGAAGCTACTTATTCTTTTCGGAATATTTACTATGATGACTAGTTTTTTTGTTCTTAGTTTTGCTCTTAGAGATTCATTCATTTTTGATTTTAATAAAAAGAAATTCTCTTTTCTCTATGTTTCTATTGTACCCTTATTGCTCTATCTTTTTGTTAGTTTTTTTGACTTGGCGGGGTTTGTGAGGATACTTGGTCTTGGAGGCGTGATTTCCGGAGGGCTCACAGGTATCTTAATTCTTTTAATGGTTCGGAAGGCACAGATAAAAGGAGATGTCAAACCAGAGTATTCCATTCCGATTAATTGGTTTATCATAGCTATTCTGACTTTAATCTTTGTAGTGGGAATTTTCCTTGAGGTTTTTTGATAAGTGTTCTTTGAGTATCTCTTTCCAAAGTGTTCCCTTTTTGACTAATTACTGCTCGCTGACGCTCGCCTATTCGGAAAAAATAATTTGGTAAAATCATACGTAGGTTTTAATTATCATCTGTTTCCTTCTGGGAATTTTTATATTTTTTATTTGAGCGCGGAGCGCGAACTAATTCTTGGTGAATGTGAAATCACAATAACTTTTTATATCTGCATTATTTCTTTGTTTTATTATGAAAACAGATGCAGTTCCCGGCGATTATGTTGAGGTTTCTTTGATTAAAAGAGACTATGAAGGGATTCTTTTGGAATCTCCCGATGCTGAGAGGGGGATTGTTTTGTTGAAACTGGATTCTGGTTATAACATTGGTTTTATCCGAAAGGATGTTTCTGGAATTAAAATTTTAAGAAAAGCAGAGGAGATAAAGAAGGAGATTGATGTTAAGAGAAATAAGGAAAAGCCGAATATTGCAATGATTATTACAGGAGGGACGATTGCTGCGCGTTTGAATCCTAAGAAGGGCGGGGTTGATTGGCTGACTAGTCCTGAGGATTTGTTTAAGTTCTATCCTGAGCTTTTTGAATTGGTTAATGTTGTGAAGGTTGAGGTTCCATTTATGAAGGCGTCAGAAGATATGGATTTTAAAGATTGGCAGAAACTTGCTAAGGTATCTAAGAAGTTGTTGAATGATTCTAATATTAAAGGTTTGATTATTACGCACGGGACTGATTTTTTGCATTACACTTCTGCGGCGCTTAGTTTTTTTCTTAAGGATTTGAATAAGCCAGTTGTCTTGACTTATAGTCAGAGAAGTATTGACCGTGCTTCTTCTGACGCGAATCTTAATTTGCAGTGTTCTGCTTTGGCAGCTATTTCAGATATTGCAGAGGTGATGCTTGTTGGACATGCTACGATTAATGATGATTATTGTTATGCAATGCCTGGGACGAAAGTTCGGAAGATGCATACTTCTAGAAGGGACGCGTTTAAGATTGTGAATGGGAATCCTATTGCGAAAATTTATCCTGACAGAATTGATATTCTTTCGAATCATAACCTCCGTGATAATAAGAAGAGTGTTAGTTGTGATACTGATTTTTTAGAGAGTGTTGCTTTGGTTAAGATTTATCCTGGGCAGGATCCGGATATTTTGGATTATTATTTGAAGAAAAAATACAAAGGAATTGTTTTAGAGATGTCTGGTCTTGGGCACGCACCGACGAAGAGGGCTCGAAAGGGGTGGACTAAAAAACTGAAAGAGGTTCAGGGGAAAGGGATGATTGTTTGTGCTGCCGCGCAGACGATTAATGGGCGTTTGGATCCTTTGGTTTATTCTAATGGACGTGAGTTATTGGATACTGGGATAATTTACTTAGAGGATATGCTTGCTGAGACGGCCTTTGTTAAATTGGGTTGGGTTCTGGCTAAGACGACGAAGAGGGATGAAGTCAGGAAGATGATGCTGACCAACGTTGCTGGAGAGTTGAATAATCGGTTGGGGGTTTGATTGTTTTTGGAAGAATTAGGCTTGGCAAATCCTAAGATAATTAAAAACGAAGTGGAGTCAGAGCTCCCGCCCAAAATTAATTCTGTAAAATCAAGTTGTTTTTTGTTAATGTCGAGTGGAAAGAAGTGGAGGAGTTGTGTGCTGGGTTAGATTGTTGGAAGAAATAGTTACCGCTCGTTTAACTCACAATTGTCTGGCTCACAATTGGCTTTGCTCAATTGTTCGCTTAAGGAAAAGTTAAGTTTGTAAAATCATGAATTATTAATTGTTATTTCTTTGGTTGTTTGCGAGAGTAGCGAGTAAGTAGTTCAGAAGGGGTGACTCATAAGTGGTTCCAAGCAAATAGAGCGATTTTTCTCGGGGGGTGACTTGTTAGGGGGCGGAGCCCCATACGAGCGAGTGTGTTTCTGGGAAGATTTAATATTATGTTTAGAACTACTTTCTTCTTCGCGAGATGTGATTTTCGATTCTTGTTAATTGGCTTTTGAGTTCTCGAATCTCTTTCTCTGCTTTTTTGTTGATGGAGTAATCATATTGTGCTCTTAATCTGTTTCTTTGATTTTCTCTATTTTGAGACATGAGAATTATTGGTGCCTGGATTGCTGCAAGACAGGATAGTGCTAAGTTTAGGAGAATGAAGGGATAGGGGTCTGTTAGTTCTCCGTGGAGATATTTTAATATGAACAGTCCATTTGTGCCTATCCAGATACTAAGGAAGATAAAGAATGTTAATATGAATGTCCAGCTTCCAGCCCATTTTGTAATCAAATCTGCTGCTCTTTGTCCGACGGTTTTTGGAACTCTTATTGTTGTGTATTGTTCCATAGGCACAGATTTCTTTTTGCTAGCCTCTTCTTTATTTTTCATATAATTAATTATTCGAGAGTTCTTATAAAACTTATCAATGATTAGTAGTGACTTAATAGGAGTTACAATCGAAAGGTTTTTAAGGGAAAAAGGGGTATTTTTTCTATGGTAAATAGATCTAATGTGACGAATCAAAAAGGAATTGTTAGGAAGTTAACTTTTATTCCGAGAACTCTTGATGAGGGAATTGTTAGAGATGGATTAGAATCTGTGAGTTTGCTTAATAGAACGGAGCCTTATTACTTAGTAGGTGGTATAGCAACCCAGAGTTATCTTCCAACGACGTGCAGACGAGCTACTTCAGATATTGATTTTGCAGTTGTTCGATCTTTAAATTATCAAGAATTTAAAAATATGGTGCGTCCTCTTGGAGAATGGTTTGAAGATAATCGTTACTTTTTTGAAACTAAAAAACGCTCAAGAGCTTATTCCCTGGATGTTACAAATCCCGAGGGAGAGACCTTATGTTTGGAATTTTCAAGGAGAAATAAGAAGAGTCTTGAAGGTAATGGTGTTAGATTGAGCAGAGAGTTTGAACATTCAAAGATGAAAACTCTGGAAGAAAGAGGAACCTCTTATAGAGTTGCTAGCCCTGAAGACATTGTAATTCCAAAATTGGTACGTTCTCTTGGCTCTTTAGAGAGAAACCCTCTTCTTAGAAGATACATTTCTCAAATTGGAGGGGTGCTTACTTCTGAAAAAATAAGTGCTCAATTGAGGAGAATAAGTGAGGTAAGGGAAGATGCAATGGCAAATATTGCTGATCCTGAACTTGCCGAAAGATTGAGGTTTATATCTGACTTGTATGATGTAAGAGTTTTATCGGAGTTGTCTGGATTTAATCAAAGTTATCTTAGGGAAGTAAGCCATGACTGTGAATATTGCAAACTAGATAAATTTAGGACTTTGGCAAAAACGGTTCTTCCTGATTTTGTTAGTAATTAATTTAATAAACTCTTTCTTCTTTTTTGTTTTATGGTTTATTTGGATTATGAGAAAATTGGTTTGAAGTGCGGATTGGAAATTCATCAACAGCTTGATAGTCATAAGTTATTTTGTAATTGTCCGTCGGTTTTGAGGAAAGACGAACCGGATTTTTGTGTGAAGAGAAAGCTTCATGCTGTTGCGGGTGAGTCTGGGCAAGTTGATGTTGCTGCAGAATATCAAGCTGGGTTGGGAAAGGAGTTTGTTTATCAAGCTTATGATACAACTTGTTTGGTTGAGTTGGATGAATCTCCACCGAGGGAAATTAACGAAGAGGCTTTGAGAACGGCTTTACATATTTCTCTTCTTTTGAATTGCAAGATTGTTCCGATTACACAGATTATGAGGAAGACCGTTATTGATGGTTCGAACACCAGTGGGTTTCAGAGGAGTGTGCTTGTTGCTCGAGATGGTTGGATTGAGTCAGAGCACGGGAGAGTTGGAATTAATTATGTTTATTTGGAAGAGGATGCTGCACGAAAGGTTTCTGAAGAAGATTGGAATGTTGTTTACAGATTAGATAGGTTGGGGATTCCTTTGGTGGAGATTGTGACTGCACCTGATGTTAAGACGCCTGAACAAGCGAAAGAGATTGCACTTCACATTGGAGATATTTTAAGGTCGTGCAGGGTTCGTAGGGGAATTGGGACGATAAGGCAGGATATTAATGTTAGCATCGCCGGGCATCCGCGAGCGGAGATTAAGGGTTTTCAGGACCCTAAGATTTTTATTGATGTCGTGAACAAGGAGATTGAGAGGCAGAAAGAAGATTTGGATTCTGGGAAGGAAGGGCTTGTCCCAGAAGTTAGGGGAGCGAATCTTGATGGGAGCACTAAGTATCTTCGTCCGTTACCTGGAAGTGCGAGAATGTATCCTGAGACTGATTTGCCTTTGCTGAAGATTTCTAGAAGTTTTATTGATGATTCTAAAAAGAATTTGCCTAAACATAATAAGGAAATTGAGAAAGAGTTGGAAAAGCAAGGATTGAATGTGGAGATGATTAAATTATTGATTAAGCAGAATAAAATTGAAGAGTTCAAGTCTCTTTTGAGTGTGCTGAATCAGCCAATGGTTGTTGCTAAGAGTTTGTTGGTTTATCCGAGGGAGGTTTCTAGTAGGAGCGGAAAGGATTCAAAAGAGATTGAAGAGATTTCTTCTAAGTTGGATAGTTTTTTGGAGCAAATTTTTGGAGCCGTGAAGAAAAAACAAATTTCTTCTGGACAGATTAAGGAAGTGATGGAGAGCCTTGCTTCGGGCTCAAAGTTTTCCGAGGCGTTGAAGATGAGGAGAAATGATTCTGGAGATATTCAGGAACGAATTATGAAACTGTTGAAGGGAAAGCCCGGCTTGTCTGAGAATGCGTATATGGGTTTGATTATGAAAGAGTTTAAGGGAAAGATTTCTGGTAGCGATGCGATGGAGATTATTAGGAAGTTTATTGGCAAGAGATAGTCACTGCTCATTTTCGCTTTGCAATTAGTTGGCTCACAATTGGTTTTGCTCAATTGTTCGCTAGGATGAGAATTAATCTGACAAGACCTTATAAGGTGTCATTAAGTTATTCTCGGATTTTGTGGTTATTATGCGAGCGCAGCGAGCCCTTTTTGAGTAAACTTAATAAACGTCTTTAGCCTTTTTTATTTATGAAAGAGCATAGGAATTTGTTGATTTCTGTTTTGGTGTTTTTTGCATTGCTTTTTGCAGGTGCTTGTTTTTATCATAGTATTGAGGGATGGAGATGGCTTGATTCAATTTATTTTGCTTCTATGACTGCTACAACTGTTGGTTATGGAGATTTTATTCCTAAGACTGATGTTGGAAAGATGTTTACGATTCCGTTCTCATTTTTGGGAATAGCTTTTGTGTTTTATTTTATATCTGTTATTGGAAGTATATTGTTTAAGAGGCATGTGAGCAAACATCTTAAGAAAGATTTGAGAAGGAGATAATTACTTTTTGGATTTTGCACAAAAGAAAGTGTCCCACCTAAACTCCCGACCTCGCACAGCTTATTATCTTAAATTTTACTGCTTACCACGAAGTCGCTCGCCCACCCTAAGATAATGCAGTAAAATCATACAAGTTTATTCTGTTGAAGTTAATTTTCTGTTTAATTTGCGAGCGCAGCGAGCAAGTGGCTCTTGTTTGTTTATGAGAAATTTTTGGTTGATTTATTTGAACATAATCTTAATAAATGCTGGTTGTTCTTTAAGTGCATGGAAAATGTTGATTTGAAGAAACTTTCTGAGAACAGGACGTTTATCGAGGATGTTTTTAAGAAGAAGACTAAAAATGTTGAGTTGGCCGGTTGGGTTCATAATACTCGTGATTTGAGTAAAGTTCGGTTTATTATTTTGAAAGATATGACTGGGATGATTCAGATTGCAGGTGTTAAGGGCAAAACTTCTGATGATGTTTTTTCTGAGATGGATAAGATTTCCAGAGAGTCTGTGATTGTTGTTAAGGGAAGTGTTGTGGATTCAAAACAGGCTCCTGGTGGGAAAGAGATAAATCCTGAAGAGATAACTGTTTTGAATTCTGCCGATGAGTTGCCTATAGATATTCCTTTTAATTCGGGAGAGGATTCAAAGACGGAGTTGCCTAAGAGACTTGATTATAGGTTCTTAGATTTACACAGAAAAAAGACGCAGGCGATTTTTAAGATTCAGGCTACATTGATGCAAGGTTTTAGAGAGTATATGGTTTCTCGTAAAGGGGTGGAGGCGAATTTTCCGTCAATTATTTCTAGTAGTAGCGAAGGTGGAACGGAGTTGTTCAAAGCGAAGTATTTTGAGAAGGATGTTTATTTGAGTCAGAGTTGTCAATTGTATAAGCAGATGCTTGCATGTTCAATGGAAAGG
>JAHJRM010000056.1 GCA_018830905.1 Nanobdellota archaeon | reverse complement strand
TTCTATCTCATGATCCATCCCATGAATTTTCAATCCATTTTCCAAAGTCTCATGTGCAGCGGAAGGACAGCCAACACAACGCAACCCATATTTCATGAAAACCTCTGCTGCTTCAGGATGCTTATCAAGAATATCTTTTATTATCATGTCTTTTGTTATCTTCTGCATGAAAGGCAATTAAAATTAATGCTTAAATAAGTTTGGTTCGCTCCGCTCACAAGTGATTTAATTAATAATCATAAATTCGAGAGTTAAAATTGTATGATTTTACTTGTTATTTTTTAAACCAACAAGCGAACGAAGTGAGCAGTAACTTTATCCAACACGCAATCACATACTTTCCAACTTTCTTATTCTCTCATTAATGTCTGGGTGAGTTGCAAACAAACCAGAAACTTTTCTCTTGAATGGATCAGAGATAAACAACGGAGCCAATGCTTTCGAAACTTTGTGTTCTTTGTCTGAATGGGAAACGTGCTCATTTTTTATTTTCTCCAACGCACTCGCAAGCCCACGCGGATAACGTGTGAATTTCACCCCTGAAGCATCAGCAACATACTCCCTCTTCCTTGATATTGCAAACGAAACTAACTGCACAGCAATCGGAGCAAGAATAGCGAACACTATTCCGACGATAATCAAAATAATCTGCTCCTTTCCCTCTCTGTTCCTTCCACCGGAGAACCATAAACTCCTCAAAAACATCTGTGCAATAATCGAGACCATTCCAATTAGCACAGCCGTAAGAGTCATGAATCTTATATCATAATTTGCAATGTGCGACATCTCGTGAGCCATCACTCCTTCAAGCTCCTGCTTATCAAGTTTTTTAAGTGCTCCCGTCGTGAAACAAATAACAGAATGTTTAGGGTCTCTCCCCGAGGCAAAAGCATTTATTTCTTCAGATTCCATCACATAAAGTTTAGGTATAGGCAAACCAGAAGAAATCGCCATCCCCTCTGCCGCGTGGTAAAGCATTCTATGCTCCGTCTTCGAAGCAGGTTTAGCTCTAACCGAAGCAAGTGCAATTTTATCAGATTTGTAATATCCCGCGACAACATAAATCAAAGAGAATACCGTCGCAAAAATCATAATCACAAAAAAGTAACCAGGGTCCAAAATCATCGAGATAACATAACCCAAAACAATAAAAAACGCGAAGATAATCACTATAAGTAAAAAAGATTTTATTTTATTTCTCTGAATTTGGTCATCAAATGAAATCCTCTCATTCATAAATAGCAAAAAGAGTTTGGGTATAAAAATTTAGGGGTTAAGGGTTTTTGGTTATTAAATAAAAAGGAATACTAAATAATTACTAACTTTTTTAAACTCTCTTCCCTTCTTTAAATTATGAAACCAATAAACAAAGTATTTTTGGAACTGCTTGTAATTATCTCCTCTGTTTTTATATTCAGGGGTTTATGGCTACTTTTAGATACTGTTGTAATTTTTAACTCAAAAGAATTTTTTGCAATATCTTTACTTATTGGAATTACTTTCTCAGGAATTGCTTTTAAAAAATTAAGAAATACCTGTTAAATCACTTTAATTTTTAGATCTTAGAATTCAACTTTGGGAACAGTGCGCGCTTCTTGCGGAATCTCTAAATATTTCTTAGCCAATTTTCCATAGATGGAAGCAAACATGACCCCCGGTAATTTCTTGCACAAATTATTATAACCAAGTATTGAATCATTGTAATGCTGTCTTGCGTAAGCAACCTTATCTTCTATTGCCGCAAGTTCCTGTTGCAAGTGAAGGAAATTCTCGTTTGCTTTTAATTGAGGATAATTTTCAGCAATCGCAAAGAACGAACCAAGAGCACTCTGAAGTTGCGCGCCAGCTTTAACCTTCCCCTCAAAATTCTTCGCAGTCATAAATTCTTTCCTCGCCTTTGTAACTTCTGACATAACTCCACGCTCGTGCTTAACATAGCCTTTAACAGAACTAATTAAGTTAGGCACAAGGTCAGCCCTCTTCCTCAACTGAACATCAATCTGACTCAAGGAATTACCTATTCTATTCTCAAGAGTAACAAATCTATTGTAATAAATAATAAATGCTAACAAAACCAAAACTCCAAGACCAATTAGCCAGAATATCATATCAATACCCCGATTCGCTTATTTTTAAAGTTTTTGAGATGATTTAATTAAATAACATCACAAACAAGCTATGATTTTACCTGTTAATTGAGAGCGTAGCGAGCAAGTATCTTAGAAGAGGGTGACTTGTCAGGGGGAATACTTTCCCCCTACGAATTGCAAGGCGAAGCCGAGCTGGGTGTTAGGTTAGATGTCGGGAGGAAATAGTTACTGCTCGCTAAAGCTCGCGATTGTCTGGCTCACAATTGGCTTTGCTCAATTCTTCGCTTAAGGAAAAGTTAAGTCTGTAAAATCATGAAATATAAATTGTTAAGTCTTTAGTTATTTGCGAGGCGAAGCCGAGTGGGTTCTCTTCCTAAAATTTCTCACAAACCATCAATCATTATCGCAACATCAAAATCTTTTTGTGTCAAACCATCTACCTCATGAGTTGTAAGTTTTATCTCAATTAGATTTGGACTATGAAGTCTAATATCCGGGTAATGCTCTTCCCTCTCAGCAACCTCTGCGACTTTATTGATAAAATAA
>JAHJRM010000055.1 GCA_018830905.1 Nanobdellota archaeon | reverse complement strand
TTTCGGAGCAAGATAATGCGCGAACGAAGTGAGCGAATATTCATTTACTAAAAAGATAACTTTAAATTTACCAATTTCTTTTTACAGAGATGTTTAAGAGAATTCATCTTCTGGTGGGTGTTTTTATGGCACTCTATTTTCTGCCTGTTGTAAATCACAAAATTGTTTTCTTTCCTATGGTTGTAGTGGCGAGTTTTATTCCTGACCTTGATGCTGTGATTGCTCCAAAGAAAAATTTTAGGATTCTGCAGCCGTTAAAGAATCAGACTTACAAAGACTTCATGCATAGTTACACAGTGTGTGTGTCCCTTGCAATTATTGTTGCACTTCTCTATCCCATTTTGGCCCTCCCTTTTTTCATAGGTTATTCCGTACACCTATTTTTTGATAGTCTTACCTTAATAGGTATTTGTCCGTTCTGGCCGTCAAAGTCGAGGATTACAGGATTCATATCTCATGGTAGCAAGACGGAAAAGACTATCGAGTTGATGATTGCCCTCTTTATTTTGCTTCTTGTGTTGAGGTATATTTTCTAGAGAGAAATTTATATAAAGCAAAAAATCAAAATCAATATAAGATGGTGAAATTTCCTTTTTACAAACAAGAAACTAATTACACTTGTGGGGCTGCTTCTATGAGAATGGCGCTCGAGTTTTTTGGAATTAAGAAATCGGAGAAACAGATTGCGAAATTACTGAACACCAACAAAGTTAGGGGCACGTGGCACAAAGATTTTCCCCTTGTTGCAGAAAGGTTCTGCTTAAGTTATGTTGATTTGAGAAATGCAACAATTAGAGATTTGAAAACATATCATAAAAAAGGATTTGTGATAATTCTGTGTTACTTCTTTCCTGAAAAAAAATTCGATCATTACTCCGTCCTAAAAAAAATTAATGAAAGATATGTTTATTTTTGGGACCCTTTATTTGGTAAAAATCACAAGTATCCTATAAAGCATTTCAAAAAGATTTGGAGAAGCGACCCAAAATATGAAAATGAGAAGCACTGGTTTTTTGCAGTGAAAAAGGAATAAACTTATGATATATTCAACAAATTAAAGCCGAGCTTCTTGTTCTAAAAGTCCAAAATTATTTATCTTTCCCGCCCTTAATAATTTTTGCACTTCTTTAGAATCATAGTAATCAGTAACAAGAATACCTGATGCCCCTCCTTCGAACACAAGAACCATTTCATGGTCTAGACATCGTGATACTCCATCCTCTTTGTATCCGTGGCAATAAATACGACCGGTGCTTGTTACATCTCCACCTTCTGTTGTAATATCTCTGCCACAATTTTGACAATAAACAAATGTTAGTTCAGAAGGTTTTCCAAACGCGACAATCCATTCTAAAAGCCCCATCGAGACTCAAAAGATTTTTTCTTTAAATGCCTTTCTATAATTAAAGATATATAATAAAGAAACATAGTCCGAAAACTGAAGAAAGAGTAAACCAAAACCTTAAAATCTTCTATTTCCCTTTGATTTTATGACGCTTGATTTTGAAAAAGAAAAATTAGTTGAAGAGATGAAGAAAAGAAAACCTAAGAAAGTTCTTGTTCAGTTGGCAGAAGGCATAAAACAAAATGCTCCTGAGCTTTCTGAAATTATTGAGGGTTTAGGAATTGAATGTATTTTTTCTGGAGAGACTTGTTGGGGTGGTTGTTCCATTGCTGTGCAAGAAGCCGAGGCACTTGGTGTCGATTTGATTGTGCACTTTGGTCATGCAGAATTTATCGAGAGTGATATTCCTGTTCTGTACATGGAAGTTAAGGATTTGTTAAATCTTGAGCCTATTCTTAAGAAATCTATTCCTCATTTGAAAGAGTATAAGACAATAGGACTTTCGTATTCAATACAGCATAGGCAGGATTTGGAGAAGATTAAAAAGTTTTACGAGGATGCAGGAAAAAAGGTTATTCTTTCTAAGAAGAAAGGGTTCGTTGCGTATGAGGGGCACATTGTTGGGTGTCAATACGAGGGATTAAAGGCAATACAAAATGATGTCGAGGCGTTTGTTATATTGGGAAATCAGTTTCACTCTATGGGCGCGACTCTTGCAGTTAAGAAACCAGTAGTACTCCTAGATATTTACAACGATGATGTTAGGAGCATGGAAGGACTCAGAGACAAAATTCTAAAGCAGAGAATGTTCTCAATTGAAAAATTGAAGGAAGCGAAGAATGTTGGAATTATTGTAGAAATAAAACCAGGACAAAAATATGGTTCTCCAGATTATCTTTTAGAGAAGATGAGAGAAAAAGGAAAGAATGCAATTATTATCACAATGTCTGAAATAACTCCTGACAAGATAATGAATTTTTACAGCATTGACGCATTTGTTGAACTCGCGTGTCCAAGGATTGCACTTGACGATTTTGCAAAATATCCAAAACCGATTTTAACTATGAGGGAAGCAATGGTCGCCCTCGGAGAGAAGTCGTGGGAAGATATTTTGGAACAGGGCGTGATTTAAAAATTTTTAATTACTTGCTCGCTACGCTCGCAAATCGTATGGGAACTTCAATTCGCAACCTCGCACACGTTATTCACTCTAATTTCTCGCTACCACGAAATTGCTCACCCTAACAGGTCACCCCCTTCAAAGATACTTGCTCGCCACGCTCGCAAATTGTTTTATGAAAACAAGCAAAATCATGCAAATTTATTTATGGATTTTGGCTATCTTAGGTCTGATGGAACTTATTAAACGGAGCATAGTTCTTAAACAAGATTGAGGGTTACAAAACATTTATAAAACATTTTTCTTGTATATATTTCATGGAAGAAGATACTTATCCTTCTGAAGAAAAACCTGAGGAGCCTAGGGAAAATCATAGGAATCATGAGGCAAAAACTATTACCATCAAGAAGGATGATTTGTGGAAATATTCAACTTTTGTTCTAGTGGCTGTTGTGGTTATCGGGGCTCTTCTTATGATTTCTGGAGGAGGAAATACTGGAACAGGTAGTGCGGTAGGTCCTCTAGAAGATGCCGTTCAAGAACCTGAAAAATTAGAAAATTCTAGTTTTTTTATAACAGGGGATCCAATTTGTAAAGATACAGAAGGAAAGCCCTATGTAATTTTGTTCTCAACAACATGGTGTAGTCATTGTTTATGGATTGAAGATACTTTTGATTCCCTACTTAATGGGGATTTTGCGAATAAAATAAATCTACAACATTGGCAACTTGATACTGGGGATAATACGATGACTCCTAATGTTGAATCAGAAATTCCCTCCGAGATTTCTTCTCTCTACTATAAATATAATCCGCAAGGATCAATTCCAACTTTTGTTTTCGGATGTTCATATTACCGAGTTGGAAATGGTTATGAAAGACAAAATAATCTTAATGCAGAGCTAGTTGATTTTGAATTTGTCATTAGTAAGCTGTTGGAATAGTCATGGACTACACTATAATAGTCTTATTAAATTTTGTAATTTAATTTATCCTAAGGAATTATTGGAACATAAACTTTAAAAGACAAACGAGTTTTAGTTTCTTATGAGTGATGAACTTGAAATTCCGGTGAAGTATATTGTTGTTGCAGTGGTTGTTCTTGCATTAGTTGCTCTCTACTTTTTTGGTAGCAAATTTACTGGTTTTGCAATTGGCAGTGTGAGCGAGAATCAGGCTAGAGAGAATCTTTTGGACTTCTTTGCAATGAACATTCCAGAGAGTAGTTTTGAAATTCTTTCTAGTTCAAAGCAGGGTGATTTTTATATGTTTGATGTTACAATAGACAGCGAAGCTGTGCAGCTCTATGTTACCGGAGATGGAGAGTACATGACTATAGATCTGGTTCCCTTGAAATAAAATGGATGAAGAGATAAGATGTGAAGTTTGTGGTAGGGATTTTGGAAGTGCTGAAGCACTGAAAATGCATAATTCTGTTAAACATTATTGGGATGAGAAAAAAGAGAGAAAACCTCAAAGGAAGAAGATTAAAGGTTTGGGATTTATGATTTTAGTTTTTGTTCTTCTTGTTTTGGGAGGGAGTTTTTTGTTGAAGAAGCAGGAGAACTATGATGATTTTAATTTGTGCCTTAAGGAGAGCGGGGCTAAAATGTATGGGGCTTATTGGTGTTCTGCTTGTCTGCAACAGAAAAGAGTTTTAGGCGAGAGTGAGAATATTCCCTATGTCGAGTGTTCGTTGCCGGATAGAAAAGGGCAGACTGCAGTGTGTACTTCTGAAGACATACAACGCTATCCAACTTGGAAGTTTAACGATAGTAACGAAGTTGTAGGAGTTTTGAGCTTAGAAGAGCTGAACTCTAAGACCGGTTGCCTCGTTGAATAGTGATTAGATTTATTAATACCTCTTTCTTTTTCAGTTCATGAAGGATTTTGAGAAAAAGGCGAGAGCATATGCTTTGAAGAATGCTATTGCACACGAAGGAAAATCCCAGCAGGGGAGCGTTATTTCTGCATTGTTTAACGAGGGTTTGAAAAGGAGTGAGGTCGGAAAATACGCTAAGAAGATATCTGAGATTGTTAATAATGTCAATTCTATTTCGTTGGAAGAACAGGAGAAAGAATTTGATTTTCTTGGAGAGTTAGTTAGCGAGAGGGAAGGGCGTGAGGGCTTACCTGAATTACCTAATGCAAAGAAAGGAAAAGTTATTATGAGGTTTGCTCCAGCCCCTTCTGGACCCATGCACCTTGGACATATAATCACAGGAATGCCTAGTTCTTTATACATTAAGAAATATGGGGGAAAATTTTATGTTAGAATTGAAGATACCAATCCAGAGAAAACAATGTTTGGATGTTATAAAGATTTCAAGAGAGATTGCGACTGGCTCTTTGGAAATGTTGATGAATACATAATTCAGTCGGATAGAATCCCAGTTTATTATAAATATGCAGGGGTGTTAATGAAAAAAGGTGCTGCATATGTGTGTTCTTGTTCTCCAGAAAAATTTAAAGAAAGTGTTAATACAAAGACACCTTGTCCTTGTAGAGCTAATTCATCGGAAGAGAATTTCAAAAGATGGAAAATGATGCTTGACAAAAAAGGCTTTAAGGCAGGCCAAGCAGTTGTTCGATTTAAAACTCCTAAAAAATATAAGGGCATGGAAAATCCGAACCCTGCAATGAGGGACTACCCCTTAGCAAGAATAATTAACGTGAAGCATCCTCGGCAAAAGAATAAATATCGGGTTTGGCCATTGATGCACCTTGCTGTTCCTGTGGATGATATCGAATACAAAATGACCCATATCTTAAGAGCAAAAGAGCACATGGATAATGCAAAAAGACAGAAGATGTTTTATGAGGTTCTTGGACTTGGAAAAAAGTTTCCTTGGACGACTTTTCTTGGAAGGTTCAAATTTTTAGATATACCTCTTTCTAAAAGGAAAATTGTTTCGGCGATTGAATCGGGAGAATTTAGTGGTTGGGAAGACGAGAGATTGCCTACAATATTTGCATTAAAAAAGAGAGGTTACAAGCCAATCGCATTTGAAAGATTTGCAGAGAAAAGAGGATTAAGTAATGCGGACAGAGTTCTGCTAAGTAAAGACTTGTTTAATATATTGGATTCTTTTAACAAATCATCGACGGATAAGAGATAATTTTACTATTTTTTGAAAAAAGAAAAAGTTTTTTGCGAGGGTATAAAAAGAAAACCTTTTTAAATATGAAATATCTGTATAGAGTATTAATTAAAATGAAAAGAGAGCTTACAAGTAAAAGAGGTCGGGGTCTTTCTTTAATGAAAGATCGTAAAGGACTATCTGAAATTGTTGCTACCTTGATAATTATCCTATTGGTTATAATCGCGATAGGAATCATCTGGACGGTTGTTCGGAATGTGATTACGGGTGGAACAGAACAGATAGCGTTGTCTACCAAATGTAACGCTGTGGACATAACTGCTGTTAGTGTTGTGCCTCAAGATGATGGAGAATACTCTGTTAGATTGGCAAGGGGTGCAGACTCTGAGGAAGCTGTGGAGGGTGTTAAGATAACCTTCTACAATAATGAGACTAATAGTCTTTCCACAGAGTTCGGAGATACTTTGAGTCCTTTGGAACAAAAAACTCAGGTTGTTAATTCAACCTTGTGGCCAGAGTCTAATTGGAATGCAACAAAGATAACCTATACAGCGTACTTCATTAGTGATTCGGGGGAAGTTCAACTTTGCCCTGGATGGACAAGAACATACGAGTGGACAAATTAGGTTTTTATTTCTTTATTTTTATATTTTTGATTTTGCTTAGTGGAAGTTATAATCTGATGAGATACTAGAAATTACTAATTAACCAAACCAGAAACCTAAGAATACTCTGAAAGCAATTATCGCGATTACGAATGCTATTACGTGAGCAGGGGTTATCATAAACCTACTTTTGAATTCTTCGTCGAATCTCATCAGTCCGCCGAAGCCAGAAGGCATACTTATCCTATTATCTTGAGCCATGTTATGTAAAAATACAAATAGTTTTTAAAACTTGTTGTGTATAGATTTGTTATGAAGAAATATGATCCTACTAAA
Source organism: Nanobdellota archaeon (assembly GCA_018830905.1). Classification (GTDB taxonomy): domain Archaea; phylum Nanobdellota; class Nanobdellia; order Pacearchaeales; family GW2011-AR1; genus ASMP01. The sequence continues at coordinate 5,103 of JAHJRM010000055.1, read as the reverse complement.
GATGAGAAAAAAATAAGAAAGTTTTGGGCAATGAAGAAAATCTACTCCTTTGATAAAAAATCTAATAGAAAGATTTACTCTATTGACACACCGCCACCAACAGTTTCAGGAAAAATGCACATTGGTCACGCGTTTTCATATTCTCAGCAAGATTTTATTGCAAGGTTTAAGCGAATGAGGGGCTTCAATGTGTTTTACCCTTTCGGAACTGATGATAATGGTTTGCCAACAGAAAGATTGGTTGAAAATTTGAAGAAAGTTAAATCTAAAGATATGTCGAGAACCAACTTTATCAAATTGTGTTTGGAGACCATTAAAAAAATCACTCCAGATTTTATTGAAGACTGGAAAAATATTGGATCTTCTTGTGATTTTGATTTGTCATATTCTACAATTGATGAAAACTCAAGGAGAATTTCTCAGAGTTCATTTTTGGAAATGTGCAAGAAAGGTGAGGCATATAAAGCGGAGTTTCCTACTATTTGGTGTCCAGAGTGTCAGACTTCTATCGCACAAGCTGAGTTAGAAGATAAGGAACTTCCTAGTTTGTTTTCAACTCTTAAATTTGAGTGCTATGGTGAGGAATTATTAATTGCTACAACGAGGCCAGAACTTCTTGGGGCATGCGTCGCAGTTTTTGTTCATCCTGATGATAAGAAATACAAATCGCTTGTTGGAAAGAAAGCCAAAGTTCCCTTATTTGATTTTGAGGTTCCGATAATCGCGGATAAATCTGCAGACCCTGAGAAAGGAACAGGAATTTTGATGATTTGCTCGTATGGAGACAAGTATGATGTAGAGGCTGTTGCTAAGCATAAATTAGAACCAAGGATTATTCTAGATAAATCAGGGAAGCTTACTAATGAGGGTTATAAAGGATTAGAAATCAAAGAAGCTAGAAAAAAAATTCTTGAAGAATTGGAAAAGAAGAAACTGATTAAGGAACAGAAACAAATTACTCATACTGTTAATGTCCATGACAAGTGTGGAACAGAAATTGAGTTTATCCCTACAGAACAATGGTTCATAAAAATTCTCGACAAGAAAAAGGAACTTTTAGCTCAGGGTAAGAAAGTTAAATGGCACCCCGAACACATGAGAAAAAGATATGAAAATTGGATTAAGGGACTAAGTTGGGATTGGAATATTTCTAGAGAAAGGCATTTTGGAATCCCAATTCCAGTCTGGTATTGTAAGGAATGTAACGAGATTATTTTACCTCTTGAAAAAGAGCTTCCTGTTGATCCTATTGAAACAAAGAAGAATTGTCCTAAATGTAAACAGACTACTATTCCTGAAGAAAAAGTTCTTGACACATGGGCGACTTCAAGCTTAACTCCACAAATTGCATCGAGCCTTGTTAATAACAAAATAAAAATCCCTTATTCATTAAGGCCACAGGCACATGATATAATTAGAACATGGGCATTCTACACAATAGTTAAGTCTCATTATCATGAAAGAAGTGTTCCTTGGAAGAATATTGCTATTTCAGGATTTGTTACATTGAAGGGAGAGAAGATGTCTAAGTCTAAGGGCAACGTTGTTGATCCTCGAAAGATAATTGATGAATTTGGAGCAGATGCTTTGAGATTATGGGCTTCTAATTCTAAGTTAGGTGAAGATTTAGATTATCAGGAAAAAGATTTGATAACAGGAAAGAAGTTTATTAACAAACTAATTAATTCTTCAAAGTTTGTTTTTATGAATCTTAATGGTAAACCTAAGAAACCAAAAAAGTTGGAGCACTTAGACAGTTTGTTTTTGGACCGTCTTGCTTGCTCTGCCAACGAGTCTGGGAAATATTTTGAAAAGTATGAATACTCTCAGGCTAAGGCGATTATAGAAGAGTTTTTCTGGAAGGACTTTTGTGATAATTATCTTGAGATTGTTAAGAAGAGGATTTATCAGGGGAAAGGAAATTCCAAGCTGTCCGCTCAGTATGCATTATACACAGGCCTTTTGGGAATAATTAAGATGTTTGCTCCGATTGTTCCGTTTGTGACTGAACATGTTTACCAAGAGTATTTCAGAAAGCACGAAGGAGAGAAAAGTATCCATATTTCTAGCTGGCCTGAGATAAGATTCTCTGCAATCGATGATACAAAATGGGATAATGATTGGTCTACTTTTATTGAGATTTTATCTAAGGTTAGACAAGAAAAAACAGCTGCAAAAAAGTCAATGAACTCTGAAATTATTTTAAGTATTCCTTCAAAAATGAGAATCTTTCTTACAGAAGAATCTGGAATTTTAGAAGACCTTAAAAATGTTACAAACGCTAGAGAGATAAAAGAAGGTAAATTTAGAGTGGAGTTTATTGAATAATGGCAAAATATGAGAAACCGGCTTTGAGAGAGATTGTTGAAGAGTTGGAGGAGCACAAAGGGCGAGCTACGGAGCTCATTACTGTTTACGTTCCCGGAGGGCAAAATATTTATGTTGTTGCGGACCAGCTTGAGGCAGAGAAATCGACGGCTAAGAATATTAAATCTACAGCGACGAGGAAAAATGTTGGTAATGCTCTTGATAAGATTACGAGATATTTGAAAGATTATAAGAAGACTCCTGAAAATGGGCTTGCTATTTTTTGCGGGAATATTTCTAAGATTGAAGGTCAGGAAGATTTGCAATTATGGGATATTGAACCTCCGGAAGCGCTGAATACAAGAATGTACAGATGTGATAAGGAGTTCATCCTTGGGCCGTTGAAAGAGATACTTGAGGTTTCTGAAGTTTTTGGATTATTGGTTATGGATAGGAAAGAAGCGACAATAGGACTTCTTGAAGGCAAGAGAATTGATGTTATGCAAAAAATGACTTCCGGTATTCCGAGCAAGGTTAGGGCTGGTGGTCAGAGCAGTCAAAGATTCCACAGGATTACTGAAGGTCTTACGAAGGATTTTTACAAGAGGATTGCAGAAGAGATGAAGACTAATTTTTTCGAAATGCCCAAACTTAAAGGGATTCTTATCGGAGGTCCAATTCCAACTAAAGATGAGTTTATCGACGGAGAGTATATGACAAATGCCTTGCAGGAAAAGATTATTGGGAGAATCGATTTGGGGGATAGTTCTGCATCAGGACTTAATGAACTTGTTGGAAAGGCGCAAGACATTCTTATTAATCACGAGAGGACTCTTGAGAAAAAGAGTATTGAAAGATTCTTCGAGAGTCTCGGAGAGCGACCTGATAAAACCGCTCTAGGAGAGGAGAATGTTAGAATTGCACTTGAGAATGGAGCTGTAGAGATATTATTCTTATCTTCAAGCACTCCTAAGCAGAAAATTAAAGAGCTAACAAAAATGGCAAAGAATGTTGGTTCAGAGATAGAAACTATTTCTACGGAGATTACTGAAGGGGAGCAGTTCTTAAATATGGGCGGCGTTGGGGCAATACTTAGGTTTGAGTTGAAGTTTTAGTTTCTCCGCAATCGAAGATTATGACTGCATTATTTGAATAATCTTTTTCAACAGAATAAACTTTTGAGACAATGCAGTGTGCGTTTATGTATTCTGAAGGAGTTGATGCATCAAATCCGGTTATCCCTCCGCCTGGAAGAACGTTTGCTTTTACTATTATAAATTTGACCCCTGAGATTTTTTCCTCTAAATCTTTTATTGTTAAGGTACTTGTCATAACATTTTTTGGATTAGTGTCAGCCAGATTCCCTGCAAGACGTCTGTTTGAAAGGAGTGAAATTAGAGGAGCTATTTCAAAGCTCCCGTAAATTGTTTGATTTTCATACGAGTTTTCTTTTACAAATTGCACTAAGTCCTCGGTAAAAACTATCTCCGAATTGCTTCCATAATTTTCAATGTAAAAATAGGAATTAATAAGGACTAGGAGAATTAAGAATATAGCTAAGATTTTCTTGAAATGACATAGTTCCTTAAATAAGAAAAAGAATCTGGTTGTGAATATTGCTAAGAAACCTATGATTAGTCCGAAGTAGAGATAATAAATATCGGAGTAGATTGTGTAGAGGATTAGTGATAATCCTGTTGCAAGGATTATCAGCATTTCTCTTCGCTTCTTGCAGAACATTAGGTAAAGTAGAGTTCCGAGAACTAAGGTTAAATCTCTCAGGATGAAGAATGTTATTATTTTTAACTTTGAAAGCCCTATGCCTGACACAAGATTTAGCCTGAAGAAGAATATTTGATCAAGGTACGCCCCATGAGACATTATCTGGAAAACTAAACTGACCGGGAAGAATATTGAAAGAGTTCCTGCAGAAAAACTGAGGAATTTTTCCCTTCTATAAATTAGGTAGTATATTCCGATACCTGTTAAGGGGAAAATGGCGTAGATTCTTGTTAATAATGCAAGACTTCCGAATACTCCTGAAAAGAATGCTCGTTCTTCTCCGGTGAAATAGATTGCTCCTAATGTGAAGAATAATGTAAGATGGATTCCTGTAGAGTAGTCTGTTGTTAGAAGGATTAGGAAACTAAAAAGGAAGAGTATTGAGGCTGTTAGTGCTTGGAAATCTCCAAATTTTCTTTTCATAAAGCCGTAAATAAAAAAAGAACTTCCGATTGTCGCAAAAAGAGGTATAAGTTTTAATAAGAGAAAGTTTTCGCCAATGAGAGTTTGGACTAACGCCATTAGGTAAATCTGGAGAGGAGGATTTGCTAAGAAGAAATCTTTATACGGGACGAGCCCTTCCAAAACAAGGTTCCCCATATACATATAAGTGAATCCGTCGCTGAATTTATAAGAGAGTTGTGAGAGCTTAATAATAAGAAATAGAACCACTGAAGACAAAAATAAGACTTTTGGTTTTAATAGAGATTTTAGATTTTTCATGTAGATTCTTGGCGGGATTCTTATAAATAACTTGGGATTGATAAGATTTAAAACGTCTGTAGGAGTATTTTTGTAATGGAAGAAGGTAATTTGGTTAGGAATGTCTCTTCTAAAACCCTTGACGAGATAGATAGAGAAAGTGAAGAGGAAGATTTGAAGAAGTTGGAGGCTATTTTCTTTGTCTCGGGTAGATTTCTCAATGTCAAAGACATAATTACGCTCTCGGACCTTAATCCAATTATTATAAGAGAGGTTATTGAAAAGTTGATTAAAAATTATGAAGAAAGAGAT
>JAHJRM010000054.1 GCA_018830905.1 Nanobdellota archaeon | reverse complement strand
TTTAAGGGGATAAAATTCCTCGTTGTTAATTAATGAAGCAGCGTAACTTATTGCAGCGATTACTTCTTCTTTCTTAATTCCATATTCTGCTTCTATTTCTGCGTAAGTCATTCCACTAACTAATGCACCGAGCACTTCATCTACGCTAATTCTGGTGCCATTTATTATCGGCTTTCCATGCCTTATATTAGGGTTTATTATAATCTTCTCCATCTTCAGATTATCTTTTCAGGTTATTTAAAACTTTCTTTGGAGAGCAATAGAAAAGACGGCGAGGTAGAGAGAAGAGGTTACTTCAAAGAATCCTTTATTCCCTCAATCTCTTTCTTTAATTCTTCAAGTTAGCGACGAAGTTCTGTATTTTCTGCCCTAAGTTCTTCAACTTCCGCGTCTTTCTCTTGCTTGGGTTCCTTAATCGCTTCTGTCAGCATAGGCACCAAAATGCCATAACCTAAACAGTAGCATAAAGTTTTCTTTCGCCCGTTTCTTCCTAATCTCCGATGACAAGTCAGTCATTTTTTCACAAACTCGACATTTTGTTTATTTCGGAATTTTTCATCACCTGTAAGAAATTTACAATTATGTTTTTTAGCTAATTCGTAACCGATACAATCTACAAAAGAGAGTTTATCTTTTTTGCAAAGAAATTTCATTTTGGCGGCTTTTTTTAGAATATCTTTTTGATAATTTACACAAAAATTTTCTAATTTTTCATATATTCTGTCAATCTCGTCCTCCCTTTTTTCCCTTATTAAAAAGTAAATATATTCTAAAATATTCAATTCGGTAATAATCATTTGAATTCCCTCTTTGTAATCTTCGAATTTTGGATTTCCTTTATAAATTTCTATCAGAGCATAAGTATCAAAAAAGAATTTTTTACTCATCTTCCCCCTCGTCAATCTCTGCCATTATTTCAGCAGTTGATTTTTTTATGTCCTTGCCCTTGCCCCACAAAAAAGATAAATCTGCAATTTTTTCAACACTGACTTCAAGGAAATCTTCGGGATTTATCCTCTCTCTTTCAACAATCTTCCGAGGCAGAATGATCCCAATAGAACCCCCGAACCTTCTTGCCTTTATTTTTGACTGCATCTTAATTGTTTAATTATTTAGTTAAATATTTTAATTTAATTTTATTTATAAACTTTTCTCTTTTGTAAAGTAAATCGTTTAACCTAACACAGTTTACACTTTTTACAAACTTAAAAATAGCCCACTTCGTTCGGATTTCCAAATTGTGTGAACACCAATCCTGATTAAACATAACCTCGCGATTTACGTTAACATAATTCTTGTTTTGAATCGTGAGCGAAGCGAACCAAATTTATGTTGAGTTGGGAAGTTAACTTAACATCTTTTTAGGATATAATCAACGCCGAGCAATTTCCCTAAAGGGCGAGGCACTTCCTGTTTTCTCTTTCGCAAGATGTTCAAATCTGTTTGCAGACGAGCAGAGTGAGCATTACTATGCAGAAGAATTCTCCAGCTCGGGGACTTCAGCAGGTAAAATCCCTAATGCTTCGCTTACATTCTCATCCGGATAAACAGAACGACCCTTAACATAATCGTTATTTGTTCCCTTTTCTTGTTCGACTATTATCGGATGCTCTAACGCGAAAGCATCATGTCTTATTCCAGTTACCTGCCAGGAGACTTTTATGTTTGGCTTGTCTGTTTTTATTGTAAACTGATTGTCTTTAATTTCTTCCGCAATAATCGCTTGTGCAAAGTCGCCGATTACAGTAAGTTGGTATTTGAAATCCTTGTTAAGTGCTTCGAAATAATCTGGAAGATGCACAACGAACAAGCCCCTCTCATCAGTTACAATATTCCCGTTATAGATGTTCATCATGTCCGGACTTTCAACAAAACTGTGTTGCAATATTTTATTTTCTGGGTCAAGAGGGTGGTCTATCAAAAAGGAACCGCCTCCTTTGGAGAGAGTTCCTGCGATATGTGCATCACCGCCAATCCAAACCTTTCCAATAGCATAATTTAAGAAAAGTTGCTTTCCTGCAGAAGTGCCTCGATTATATGCTTGAACATACCCTGCATCGCCAGAAAAACCAACTTCCAGTCCAACTCCACTCGGAGCAAAGGGAGTACCTCTAAATACTGCCCCGCCATTCACATCCAGATTCATAACAGGACTCGTCGTGCCGATGCCGACGTTGCCGCTTATTATTATATTCCCACTTGTGTCAAGCCTTAATCTCTCGTAAGGAGAGGTTGAACCACCTTGATAGAAAATTACGGGAGTGGTGGCCTTCCTGGATGCAATTATAAATTGATCAGTA
>JAHJRM010000053.1 GCA_018830905.1 Nanobdellota archaeon | reverse complement strand
GGTTGTGATAAATTTTTGACTAAATCATAAAATGAGGCGATTAAAAAGGGCGAATATACTTACAGAGAATATTATTTTTATAATTCTTAATCTGGTTTTTCTTTCTATTCTTGCATTGTTTTTGTTTTCTAAGATGGGCGCGGCGGCTGTTTTGGAAGAGAAGTATGCTAAGGAGATAGCTCTGATTATTGATTCGGCGGAGCCTGTGATGACTATTACTCTTGACATGAACGATGCTATAAAGATTGCTGTGGAGAATGGATTGAATCCTGGAAAGATTGTTAGTATCGAGGAGAATGTGGTGAGGGTTGTCTTGGGAGAGGATAGTGGATATAGTTATTCTTTTTTTAATGATGTTAATGTTGTAGCGAGTTTTGATTCTCAGCACGGAGGGAGGTATGTTTTTTCAATTTACGATAAATAATGGGAGATAAGATTGTTTCTGTTTATTGGTTCGCGATTTTGTTCATCGTAGTTGGTGCCGTGGTGTTCATGGTTTATTCTTTTTATGGCGAGCCGTATGATGTTCGGAATGCCGAGGCACAGAAACTTACTGGTAGAACTGTTGAGTGTTTTTTGGACGATGTTCGATTGGATGAATCTTTTAGGGATGAAGGATTTTCAGAGAATTTTCTAGAGAATTGTAATTTGAATTTTGTGACAGAGGAAGTCTATGGTTGGGGAAATATTGGACAGTATTTTGTGTCTGTTGTTATCTCTGATTTTGTTTCTGGCGAAGGGATTTTTTCTCATGAAGAAGGGAATTCTGATTTGGCGGAAAGCTGTGTTTTAGAGGGCAGGAATTTTCCAGTCTGTTTTGACAAAGATGTTTATGTTCTTGACTCTGAAGGTAATCAGTATAAATTGAGTGTTCTTTCTGTTGTGAGAAAGACGGAGAAAAATGTTAACTAGTTTCTTTTGGAATCGGAGGGGGCAGATTGGGGAGACTGTGACTTGGATGGTTGCGACGGTGGCGATTGTTGTAATTTTATTGATAGCGATTTTTGCGTCTTCGTTTTATTTTGAAGGAAAGAATAAATCTGTTTCTATAAGTGGGGAAGATTTTTCTGCTTCTGTTTCATTTTTTTCGTGGTTGTTGACTGAGGATGCTGAGGGGAATAATGTTTATGAGCAACTTAAGGGGGAGGAAGATTTGAATGAATTTAATGGAGAGCTTGCGGTGAATATTTTTGAAGGGCTTTATGGTTCTGATTACTTTAAAACATGGATTGGGATTAATTTCAAGGGAATTGGATTCCGAGAAAATGATTATTTTGGGGGGAGACCTTCAGGGGGTTTGTGGGGTGCTGGCGATTCTGTTTCTTATGGTGTAGGAAAGGTACCTCTTGTGATAGAAAGAATATCTTTGAATACTGAAAAGGAGGTTGAGATGGTTTTAGCACCTTCTGTTACAGGCAATTAATTTGAGAAAATGAGATTGGGAAAAATAAATAAGAAAGGAGAAGTTCCTGTCGTGATTCTTGTAGTTGGTGTTCTTGCAATTTGTGCTTTGACAATCTTTAGTTTTTATACTTCGAGCAGAGCTATTAGGAATGGTTTAGATTCTGTAGGAGTTGTTGATGAGGCAGTAATTTCTGCGAAGAGAATTGAATTCTATCAAGAGGCGGGTGTTTCTGAAAGTGATTTAGAAGTTCTTTTTGGTATTGAGTCTGATGAACTTGGGAGATATATCCTTTCTGAAGGAGAAGGAGTTTCGGTTAAGTTTTATCTTCCTTAATTTTATAAAAACATTTTTAAACAAAATAAACCTCTGTTTTAGTATGGATGGAAAAAGAAGTGGTGTTCTAAGGGATGTTAAAGGTCAGGGTCTGAGTGTTAATGCAATTATTTTAATAATTCTTGGAATAACTGTTTTGGTTGTTTTGATTCTTGGATTTACAATTGGCTGGAGTAGGATTCTTCCTTTTGTTAATACAAATAATGTTCAGAATATCGTTGTTGCTTGTGATACTGCTTGTACAACAGGGTCGCAGTACGATTATTGTTCTACGCCACGAATGATGAAGGATGGAACTAATGAGGAGTTTTCTTCAGATTGTAATGAGCTTGCCAATAGCGATACCTACAAGGATAGGAATTATGGTGTGAATAAATGTCCTTCTTTGGCGTCGTTGTGCACATCGGAATAGCAATAATTTTTAAATTCTTGATTCTATAATCTACTATGGCTAATGATTCTGATTTTTCTGAACGGAGAAATAAGCGTAAGGTTAAGCGGAAAGAGAATCGGAAGTATCCTTATAAGAAAGGTGGAAGGGGAAGAACTATTAAGGATGAGGTGAAGGGAAAGAGGAGTAAGTGATTTTGGAACGGGTGTCCTGCTCAATTCGCCCTAAATTAACTTAGTAAAATCAAATTGGATTTTTTTTAGGCGAGCGTAGCGAGCTGTGTGTTGGATTGTTTTGAAGGGAAGAAATAGTTACTGCTCGCCGTTGGCTCGCGATTGTCTGACTCAAATCCGGCTTTGCCAGGATTTTCGCTTGAGGAAAAAGTTAAGTCTGTAAAATCATGAATTATTAATTGTTATTTCTTTGGTTGTTTGCGAGCGTAGCGAGGTGCTGGAGAGATTTTATAAATGCGTTTGACTATTTTTTGTGATGGCTCTTGAGGTGATTTTTTTATTTGTTCTTGCGTTGGTGTGGATAGTTTTTGCTGTTGTGCAGGATTTGAAAACGCGAGAGGTCGCGAATTGGCTTAACTTTTCTTTGATAATTTTTGCATTAGCCTTTAGGTTTTTTTGGAGTTTGTTTGATGGGAGTTTTGCTTTCTTTTATCAGGGGCTAATGGGATTGGGTATCTTTTTTGTTTTAGGTAATGCACTTTATTATGGAAGATTTTTTGCTGGTGGCGATGCAAAGCTTATGATTTCATTGGGGGCGATTTTGCCTTTGTCAAATTATCTTTTGTTCAATGTTCAGATTTTTGCTATTTTCTTGGGAATCTTTTTGATTGCAGGGGCAGTTTATAGTCTTTCAATGAGTGCTTATCTAAGTATTAGAAATTTTAAATCGTTTAGGAAAGAGTTCTGTAGGCAATTTAGAAAAAATAAGAAGTTAGTGTTTGTTTCTTTATTTGTTGGAACCATCTTTTTTATTTTTGGGTTTAGAGAATCATCTCTTTTTTCTTTAGGAATTTTCCTAGCAGTTTTTTCCCAAATTTATATTTATACTAAGGCTGTGGATGAAGCGTGTATGCGTAAGAGTGTGGATGTGAGTAATTTAACTGAGGGGGACTGGTTATACAAAGATGTTAAGGTTGGAAAGAAAATTATATTTGCGAAATGGGAGGGGTTGAGTATGGATGATATTAAAGAGATAAGGAAAAAACATAAGAGTGTGATTATTCGCCAAGGGATTCCGTTCACCCCTGTTTTTTTGATTAGTCTATTGGTTCTAATTTGGTTGTGGTATAGTCAGATTCTTGGTAAATTGTTTGTTTTGTTTTGATTAAGGAATTCTTTTGGGTATCCAGAGTTTTTCAGGGGTTTTTTCTTTAGTGATTGTCAGTTTTTTTGGAGGAGTTTTTTTTGTTTCTTTTTTTGAGAGTGTTTCAATCAAAGATTTAAGTTCTTCTTCGCTTGCTTTGCTTTTTTCAGAATTTATGTTTTCGTTTTCATAAACCGGAATTACATTTATTATCTGATGTCCCATGAGTTCTGAAAATATTAGGTCGACTTTTTTAGAATTGAGTTTTAATTTTAATTTTTTAGAGATTTTTTCTGAGAATTTTTGGATTGATTTTGGGACATTGTCTATTGAGTGAATATGTTTCTTTGGGATGATTAAAGTATGTCCTTTTGAAACTGGATTTATTTCGAGGACTGCTATCGCATTGGCGTTTTCTTCTATTTTGTATGAGGGGAGGTCTCCTGAGACAATTGAACAGAAGATACATTTTTGAGTTCCTTGTTGCAGAGCTATATCATTTTTTTTTAAGAAATCCTCTAATTCTTCAGAATTCATTGATTTTATTTGGTCGATTGCAAAGTCTTGTTTATCTTCTGGGAAAATAGAGGCTACTTTTTCAATTAGCTGATTTTTTATGGTCTCTGTTTGTTCTGGTGTGAGCATGTTCTTGGAAAGTAAAAGGTGTTTATAAAAATTGGGTTGGAATTAAGTTCGCTGTCGCTTACTATTGGCTGGCTACGCATCGGGCTTTGCTTCGATGCTTCGCTTAGAGAAAATGATAATGCAGAAAAATCATGACAATTAATTTTGATAATGTAGATTCGCGGTCAATTCCGAGCGGAGTGAGGTGTTTAATAGAATAAATTTCAACCAAATGCCCTTCGTATGTCGATTACCTCTACAGAGTTCACGTTTTCTATTTTTTTTAGTTCTTCTTCAAGGCTGTCGAGTTCTCTGTCTTCTGGCCAACCTAATGAAATAATCAGTGCCTTTAGACCGAATGCTATTGGCTCTTCTTCAAATTTGACATTACTGTTGCTACTGTCGATTATTCTTTTTCTTATTTTGTTTTTAAGTTCTTCCAAATCAACTTCTGGGGATGTGGGCATTACTTTTATTTTTACAGCCATTAAGCTCATGGTTTATTCTAATTTAATTGATTTATAAATTATTGGTTTGTAGTTGCGTAATACTTAAAAACATGGGCGCTGTTTTTCTTTGATGACTGAGGGAAACTATGAGAGGATTGTGAATAAGATTGCTGAGTCTTCTGGGAGCACTGTTGCAGAAATTGAGGAAAAGATTGAATTAAAGAAAGCTAAACTTTCTGGTTTTATCAGTAAAGAGGGCGCGGCACAAATTGTTGCTGCTGAACTTGGAATTACTTTTGAAAATGAGAAATTGAAAATTGATGAGCTTTTGCCCGGTATGCGGAAGGTACATGTTGTAGGAAAGATTGTTCGGCTTTTTCCTGTTAGAAGTTTTACGACAAAGAAAGGAGATGAGTCAAAGGTTGCAAACATGTGGGTGGCTGATGAGTCTTCAAACATAAAAGTTGTTCTTTGGGATACAAATCATATATCTTTAATTGAGGAGGAGAAAATTAAGGAAGGAAGTGTAGTTGAGATTGTAAATGCTATGATGAGGGATGGCGAGTTACATCTTGGGAATTTTTCTGAGATAAAGCCGAGTTCTGAGATTCTTGGAGAGGTCAAGACCGAGAGAACGTTTAAAGAGAAAAATATTTCTGGGTTTGTGAGGGGCGAGAGTGCTGGTACTCGGGCGTTTATTGTTCAGGCGTTTGAACCTCGGTTTTTTAAAGTGTGTTCTGAGTGTGGGAAGAAGGTGGAGCCCGAAGGCGAAGGGTTTGTTTGTAAGGAACACGGGAAAGTGGTTCCTGAGAAGAGGGCTGTTGTAACTATTGTGATTGACGATGGGACTGATTCTATCCGTGCAGTATTATTTCATGAATCTGTTAAAGACTTAGGTATAACTGAATTGGAAAATCAGGAGATTTTAGAAGCTCAGAGGCAGGCAATTCTTGGGAAGGAGCTTGTTTTTTCAGGTAATGTTAGGGAAAATAGTTATTTCAATAATCTTGAACTAGTAATCGATAGCGTCAAAGAGCCAGATTTGGATGCAATTGTGAAAACGTTTGAAGAAAGCAGTTAATCTATGCTTCTCTAAGATATATCTAATAGTCAAATAATCTTTATAAACAAGCTGGCTCTTAGGCTTTCATGGCTGTTAAAAGTGAAGTTAAGGATGAGGTTAAGGAAATTAAAAAGGCTGTTTCTGATGAAGAAGAGCTTGAGAGTTCTCCGAATAAGGAGCCTCAGCTTACTGATTTGCCGGGGATAGGTCCTGCGGTTTCTGCGAAGTTAGAGAATGCTGGAATTTATGAGATGATGAATCTTGCAGTGATGACTCCCTCATCTCTATCTGATGTTGCGGGAATCAGCGAGGCTGTTGCACGAAAGGCAATACAGGCATCGAGGAATATGCTTAATCTTGGTTTTGTTGATGGAGCTGAATATGCAAGGAAAAGAGAGTCTGTTAATTATATTACTACAGGGAGCAAAAATTTTGACTCATTACTTGGAGGCAAGGGTGTTGAGAGTCGATCTATAACCGAGGCTTTTGGCGCGTTCGGTTCAGGTAAGACGCAATTGGGTCTGACTCTTGCAGTGAACGTACAGCTTCCTCTTGATAAGGGTGGAGTGAATGGTAAGTGTGTCTTTATTGATACTGAAGGAACTTTTAGACCTTCTAGGATAAAACAGATTGCTGAGAAGATTGGTGCTAATCCCGAGAAAGTGTTGAAGAATATTTTTGTTGCACGAGCTTTTAACTCTGATCATCAGATTCTTTTGCTTGATAAAATTGGTGAGATGATAAAAAATGGTGAGCCAATAAAACTTATGATAGTCGATTCCTTGACTGCACATTTTAGAGCAGAGTTTTCTGGAAGAGGACAGCTTGCAGATAGACAACAGAAATTGAATAGATACATTCATAATCTTATGAGGTTAGCTGAGACGCATAATCTTGCGATTTACTTCACAAATCAGGTTATGGCGAATCCCGCGCAGATGTTTGGAGATCCTACTACTGCTATCGGAGGGCATATTATTGGGCACGCTTGTTTGACTGGAGATAGTTTGATACAACTTGGCGATGGGAGTATCAAGGAAATTAAGAATATGAATCAAGAAGAAGTTTTTTCCAGTGATTTTTCTGACTTGAAACTGAAGGTTGCG
>JAHJRM010000052.1 GCA_018830905.1 Nanobdellota archaeon | reverse complement strand
GGTTGATAAGGGGGACAAACGGTTTCCATCAGCCTTGAGCCTAATTCAGAGGAAGGGTTGATAAGGGAAACCAGGGGTTTCCTTTATGCAGGTATGCCGGAGCGGTCAAACGGGGCAGACTCAAAATCTGTTGGCTTAGTGCCTACAAAGGTTCGAATCCTTTTACCTGCATCACCCTTGCCCGGGTAGCTCAGTCTGGATAGAGCGAAAGGTTCCTAACCTTTAGGTCGCAGGTTCAAATCCTGTCTCGGGCATTTGAGGATTTGCAAACTTAGAAGGGGGTGACTTGTCAGGGGGAATCTAGATTCCTCCTACGAAAATCCTGTCTCGGGCATTTAGACTCAATAAAAAACATTTAAAAGAAGATACTTTTTATAGTTGAGTAGCGCTGGTGGTCTAACGGTATGACATTTGCCTTCCAAGCAAATAGCCCGGGTTCGACTCCCGGCCGGCGCATTGTTTCCGGGAGGAGAACGGTTCGATCGAGCAAGTTCGCGAGAAATAATCCCGAAGGCAATATGAAAAAATCCGAGAGGGCTTGGGAGCTGAGCAAGTTCGCGAGAAATAATCCCGAAGGCAATATGAAAAAATCCGAGAGGGCTTGGGAGTTTCCCGGTCGGCGCATATAACATGGAAGAAAACAAAGAAAAATTCGCAACAAGATTCAGAAGGTTTCACGACAAAAATTACAAGTACCTTTTGCTAGTTCCTGCTGTAGTTCTCTTACTCTGTTTCGCTTATTTAGCATTTTTCTATTCATCCACTGGCGATTTCATCTACAAAGATATCTCTCTGACGGGGGGAACTTCAATTACACTTTACGAGTCCTTAGATATTGAAGGACTAAGAATCCATTTATCTGAGAATGTCGACAGCTTTGTTTTAAGGGAGATATCAGACCCCTTAACTGGAAAACCTGTGGCAGTTGTCATAGAATCTACATCTGATAGGGAAACTTTAACAAATTCTGTTGAAAGATATTTAGGCTATATACTCACTGAAGGAAACAGTAGCATAGAATTCACAGGCTCAGATCTAAGTGAAAATTTCTTCAATCAATTACTCTTTGCAGTCCTCACAGCATTCCTCTTTATGGGGTGGGTGGTCTTCTTAATCTTCGGAGACTCTACAAGAACAAAACTCATCACGGGATTTTTGTCCATCTTTCCAACGCTACTTTTCTTTTTCTTCAGACCATCTCTTAGTGTTATATTTACCTCATCATTTCTCGCGCTCGCAATAAATATTTTCTTCTATCTTAAAGAGAGCATACCCTCTCTAGCAATTATTCTCTCGGCCTTTGCAGATATTGTAATGACTCTCGTGGTTTTCAATATCTTCGGACTACAGATGTCGACTGCAGGAATCGTTGCGTTCTTAATGCTTATAGGATATTCTGTTGACACAGACATTCTTCTAACCAATCGTGTTCTCAAGAGAAAAGAAGGCTCTCTTAACGAAAGACTCCTCTCTGCACTAAAAACGGGAATGACCATGACGCTAACATCCCTTCTTGCACTAATAGCCGCACTACTTATCGTAATGCCTTTCTCAGCAGTCCTTACAAAAATCTTCTTGATACTTGTAATCGGCCTAGGATTCGACATAATGAACACTTGGATAACAAACGTATCAATACTAAAATGGTGGTACCTGAATAAAAATGAGAATTAATCTTACATGGAAGCTCTGGATATTAGTAATAATATTATTCTTATCTCTTGTAAGCATATTTGGATTACCACCAAGTTATTTTCAGAAGGGAGTTCTCATAACTGGAGTTGAGCCTTCTTCCTCTGCATTTGAACAAGGAATAAGGGAAGGGCAGATTTTAATCGCCATAGATGGTGTTGAAGTAAGAAATACATTCGATTACTCCGAAATAATTCAGACAAAATTTTTATCAAACGAATCTGTACGTGTTGATTTAACATTTTCAGATTCCGAGGTTATACTCTTTACAAATAAAGCACCAGAAATAACTCTCAAGGATCTTTCAAAAACAAATATCAAATTAGGCTTAGATCTTATTGGAGGTTCCAGAGCACTTGTCAGGGCAGAGGGGAAAGATTTATCCTCAAGCGAAGCCAAAGACCTTGTGGACATGACTCAAAACAGGCTGAACGAGTTCGGACTTACAGATATAAAAGTTAAACAGGTATCAGACTTAGAGGGAGACAATTTCATGCTTGTTGAAGTTGCAGGAGCAAATCCGAAGGACTTAAAAGATTTAATTTCGCAACAGGGAAAGTTCGAGGCAAAGGTAGGTAATGAAACAGTATTCATCGGGGGGGAAAGGGATATATCTTCTGTCTGCCGTGATTCCAGATGTGCCTTTATAGATAGGTGCACCCAAACAGAGAACGAGTGGATTTGCGGTTTCCGTTTTGAAATATTCTTAACAGAGTCTGCCGCAACAAGGCATGCAGACGCAACAAGAGATCTTGAAACCCAAACGACGCCTTCTGGAAGATACCTTGAATTGCCCCTTGATTTATATCTTGATGACACTCTAGTTGACAGCCTTCTTATTGGCGAAGGCCTGAAGGGAAGAGTAGTAACCCAAATTTCAATCTCTGGAAGTGCAGTAGGGCAAACAAGAGATGAGGCAATAGTTTCAGCAGAAGAAGAAATGCACAATCTTCAAACAATTCTAATAACAGGTAGTCTCCCTTTCAAATTAGAAATAATCAAACTAGACACAATCTCACCTCTCCTAGGAGACGAATTTTCAAGAGTAATCTTGCTCGCGGGAGCAGCATCTCTTGCGCTTGTAGCCCTTGTGGTGTTTGCAAGATACCGAAATATAAAGTCCTCACTGGCACTTATTCTCACAAGCATGTCCGAAATCATAATCATTTTGGGAATAGCATCTCTAATTGAATGGAACTTAGATCTTCCAAGCATAGCAGGAATTTTAATTGTTGTTGGAACCGGAATTGATCAACAAATAATTATCTTGGACGAATCCAAGCAAGGCGAAAATTTAAGCCTAAAACAAAAAATGAAAAGAGCATTTACAATAATTATCGGGTCTTATTTCACTGCAGTCGTTGCCATGTTCCCTCTTCTCTGGGCCGGCGCTGGACTTTTGAAGGGATTCGCGTTCACAACTATAATAGGACTCACTGCAGGTATCCTTATAACACGACCAGCCTTCACAGATATAATTAAGAATATAGAAAAAGAAGATTAATAATGGGGGCAGAATCCTTCCTTTTTGAGAAGATTATTTTTTGAAAGGAATTAATTTTTTCATTCTAATCTCCAAAAATTTCCTTAAACCGTTTTAAAACTCTTTTTATATCAAAATCCCTTGGAAGCTGATTATCTTTGTAGAATGGTTCTCTAAGGATTTTTTCATAAAGAACCTCATCATTATCAACTTTTACTATATAATTTATAAAATCCCTCATATTATTAAAATCATTAGAATTTATGAAGCTTTTTGTATTAAATTCTTTGCCCACATCTTTATGTCCGAAGTATATTGGAATGCTATTCACCAGCATAGGATGCGTTAATTTCTCTGTCACATATCCAGATAAATTGGTATTTTCAAAGGAGATAGTAAATTTATATTTTTTTAAAAAATCTAATTTGTTTACTACCCAATTTTTTGAGAGCCTCGATTCTCTGGGATTATTATGGCTTATCGGAGGCATATTGTTCATACATCTTCCAGGAGCATCAATTTTATTGTATTTGCTTAATTCTTTAAAAAAATTATTTCTGGAGGAGATATCTTGAGAATAAATAAAGTTACAAAATCTATTCTTCTCTCTTTTTATCTTACTAAAATCAATTTTTTTATTTACTGGGGGGATACCTGAATCTTTTAACTGATAATCATTTACTATAATTGGAAGCCTCATATGTTTTGGACTATTTATTTCTTCTTCAAAATATTCTGAAAAAGCCCAATCACATTTACTCATATCTGGCCTCAAATGGTCTGATGAATAAAGAATCTTTACATAATCTCCTTCAGGCAGAGGTAAACGATCTTTTAAAGAGAAATTAATAATCTTAGAGTAAAATTTTCTTAATAAAATGTATCCTTTTGGAGATAATTTCTTAATAAAATCTCCTTTTTTTGATAAATCTCTTGAGTTTTTTATTTCCGGATAAATAGAATAAAAGAGATAATCTGGATTGTCATTTATTTCAACATCATATAACTTCTTAAGGTTATTTATAAAAAAATTGTTCTCTGGATTAAAATCTTCAGAGAAATATTTAAAATTTATTTTTATTGTTTTTTTCTTTTTCATTTTGATCAAAAATAGATAAAAATTACTCCTCGTTTTCCCCCCTCTGCTTTGGAATTATAGTAATATTTATAGTTAGGATTTATCCTTTTTATTGAAGCTTCTATAAAAGATAAATCTAGTCTTTGTTTAGAAGTTAGGTTCATTTTTAGTATTTTTCCCAAAAATCCTAAACACTTCTTTAAAAAAAGTTCAATGGCAGAATTAGAATTATAATAAGAATCAAAACCAAAGTCCTTTCCCGGAACATAAAAATCATGTATAACAATGATGCTTTTTGATAAGCTATTAATTTTAGAAATCTCATTAAGCTCATCAAGTATTGGCCAATAATCACCCCAATGGGCATCTAAGAAAAAAAGAGTCTTTCCTTTTAAGTTTGGAAGAATTTCTCTCAGAACATCTGGAGAATTTCCAAGAAAGATTTTGATATTTTCATGACATTTCAGATTTCTTTCCGAATTTAGGTAGAAATCTTTATTAGATTCAATTGTATAAACATTATCTACCAGTTTAGAAAACTCTTTTGTAGTGTCTCCCATAAACGTTCCGGTTTCTACAATGTTTTTTATTTTATGTTTTTTTACTAATTTTTGGAATTCTTCTTCTAAATGTCCATCTTCCCCAAAAGCATTCTTCTGAACCATAAATTATAAGATAAAAAGGTGTTTTAAAAACATTGTTGTAACCAAGATCATTTTTTAACAAGGCTTTTTAATAATCCAAGATCTTCTCTTGTCAGTCCACCTATTAGAAACATCGTTCCGAAGTATATTCCTGCCCTGAGAGCCAATTCAAGGATTCCAGCGAATACATTTATGCCAACAAATCTATTAAACAAAACTAAAAAGATTTCCATAACTATCGCAGACAAAATTTAACTCTCTTAATCGAAAGACCGTCGTTGAGGAGAGTAAATAAGCAAAAAAGAACTCCTAAAAAATGAAAGAATTTATCTCTAAATTATCTATTTCATTACATAAAAGATTCTTAGATAAAAAGTAGTCTCAAGTCAATTGTGTTCTATACCATCTGAGGGTTTTATCTAGTCCTTCATCAAATCCTGTTTTTGCTTTAAATCCGAATTCTCTTTCTGCGAGAGTTGTGTCAAGACATCTCCTTGGTTGGCCATTGGGTTTTGACGTGTCCCATTCGATTTTCCCATAATATCCTACTAGATTTTTAATTTTGTATGCTAGGTCTCTTATGGAAATTTCTTTTCCAGACCCGAGATTTACGGGAGCTCTCCCATTGTAATTTTCCATCGCAGAGACTATCCCCTCTGCCGCATCTTCAACATAGAGAAATTCCCTTGTTGGACTTCCATCCCCAAAAAGTGTGACTTTCGCATCAAGACCATCTCTAGCTTTCTGGAACTTTCTTATCATATCTGGAATCACGTGTGCCCTCTCTTCTTCTTGAAATCCGCGATCGCGAGGTCCATAGAGATTAACGGGGAGAAGATGTATTGCATTAAATCCAAATTGATCTCGATAAGCCTGACTCTGAACTAAGAGCATTTTCTTCGCAAGTCCGTAAGGAGCATTTGTTTCCTCAGGGTAACCCTTCCATAAATTCTCTTCCCTAAATGGGACCGGAGTGTCACGAGGATAGGAACAAATTGTCCCAATTCCAACAAATTTTTCTACACCATTTAGCATGGACTCTCTTAATAAATGAGTTCCCATTAGGAGATTATCATCCAATAATTCTGCAGGATGTGCCAGATTATATCCAATTCCTCCTGCGTTTGCTGCGAGATGAATGACTTTTTCCGGAACCTCTGTTTCAAAGAGTCTCTTGATATGGGCAGGATTTGTTAAATCATAAGTTCTGCTTCTTGGCGTGAACAAATTCGAGTATCCCTTTTTGTGAAGCTCATTAACCACGGGTCTTCCAAGAAATCCACTTGCTCCAGTAATTAGAATAAGCTTATCTTCCGTTTCCATTTTCTTGAATTCTCTTTAAATCGGCGTCCACCATTATTTTAACAAGCTCATTAAACTTTGTTTTTGGTTCCCAACCTAATTTTTCTCTTGCTTTAGTTGTGTCTGCAAGTAAGGCGTCTACTTCTGTTGGCCGGTAATAATGAGGATCAATTTCAACATGATCTTCCCACTTTAATTCTGCCAAATCAAAAGCAAGTTCAACAAACTCTTGAACAGAATGGCCCTCTCCCGTTCCAATTACAAAATCGTCAGATTCTTCTTGTTGAAGCATCATCCATGCGGCTTCCACGTACTCGGGGGCGTAACCCCAATCCCGTTTAGATTCTAAATTTCCAAGATATAGTTTATCCTCGAGTCCCTCAATTATTCTAGCGATGCTCATTGTTACCTTTCTTGTTACAAATGTTTCTCCTCTACGGGGAGATTCGTGATTAAATAGAATTCCATTAGAAACAAAAAGATGATGTGCTTCACGATAGTTAACTGCATTATGAAATGCAAAGACTTTTGCAGAGCCATAAGGACTCCTAGGATGGAAAGGAGTGTTTTCATTTTGGAGGGGAGGAGAAGAACCAAACATTTCACTTGAAGAAGCCTGATAAACTTTCGCCTCTTTTCCAAAATTTTCCTTTAAATTTTTAACTGCTTCTAACACTCTTAATGAACCCATGCCAGTAGTATTTACAGTATATTCTGGGTTATCAAAAGACACTCTAACATGACTTTGAGCACCAAGATTATAGACTTCATCAGGCAGAACCTCATTAACTATTTTAGTTATACTGTTACTATCAACAAGATCTCCATAATGTAAGACGAGTGACCTTTCTCCTTCTGGAGGTTCCTGACAGAGATGATCTATTCTAGAAGTATTAAATGTTGAAGCTCTACGAACCATCCCGTGGACTTCGTATCCTTTTTCTATTAGGAGTTCTGCAAGATAACTTCCATCTTGTCCAGTAATTCCTGTGATAAGTGCTTTCCTTTTCATCTCTACAGGAAGAATAAGTCCTTTTTTAAGGATTATTATTGTAGAAAATGATTAATGTTTATAAAAGAAACAGAAATAACTAGGGGAATTTCCTAGTTCTATGTTGGATCAAGCTGAGTAATATTAGCTCCACGAAATATTTCTGGAAGACTGGGAGAATGGCATGTAAGATTTAGTTATTCCACTAAAATTCCAACTACCAAAAAAGTTATTTATAGGATGAATCCTGGTTTAAATAATAAAAAATAAGCTAAATACAAATATGTTAATAGAAGTATCAAATGGCGAATTAGTAGACAAGGTAGCTATATTAGAGATTAAATATAATAGAATTACCTCGAAAGAAAAAAGGAAAAATGTTGAGGCAGAATATCTCTACCTAAAACAAAAAATGGAATCCCTAGGGATTACAGATAAATCTAGAGAATATCAAGATCTTCTAGAAGTGAATTTAAGAATCTGGGAAGAAGGAGATCGAATAAGAATTTTAGAAAAAGAAAGAAGGTTTGATGAAGAATTTATTAATCTTGCAATATCCATCAATAAGAGTAATAATAAAAGAGCCAGATTAAAGAGAGAGATTAATGAAAAAACTAGTTCATTATTTATCGAAGAAAAAGAACATCCAAATTATGAATAAATTAAAACCTAAATTAAGAAGCATTTTGATTTATTGAGAATTCCCAATAATCTTTATTTTTGGTAAAGGCAAGATAAATTTTCCTCCATTTTCAACAAACCTTTTTTCATCTTCTCCAACCCCCTTAAAAATATGGTAAATTAAAACTAATTGATAATCTGGATTATATCTGCCAATATTTTCTGGAGAAGTAACGGGTATTAAACTTCCCACAGTTCTTTTCCCTTCTTTATCTGGATTTTTATCAAATATACAATCAATTAACTCACTTGTTAATCCAAAATATTGGAGAGTGGTATTTCCCCGTGTTGAAGCTCCTAAACCACATATTGTTTTTCCTTTTCTTTTTTCCTCAGTTAAAAAAGCAACTAATTCTTCTCTGATTGAATTTATCCTTCTTGCAAAAGCATGATATGTTTCTGGGTCATTTAATCTAGTACTTTCTTCAAATTCTCTTAAATCCTCTAACCTTCTTTTTGCTTCATCTGATTGAGGAATCTTACTTCCTTTGAGTCGAATATAACTTCTTATGCTTCCACCATTTATCTCATTTAATTCTGCGTCAAAAGTTTCAAATCCATGTCTATTTAGTAAGTTTTCTAGAGAATTATAAGAATAATATTCTAGATGTTCATGACAGACATTATCTACAGCATTATTCTTAAGCATAGAAGCAAGATAGTTTTGTTGGATTACAAATAATCCGTCTTCATCAAGACATCTTGTGATATCTCTAACAAAATCATTTGGAGCATCTAAATCATAAAACATAGAAATCGCAGTTATTATCTTAGCTTTTTTCCCCCCGACTTCAGAAGAATATGCTTCTCCATTAAAAAAATCTCTTACCACTCGCATTCCTTTTGCTTGTGCCTCTAGGGCAACGTTTTTTGAAGGTTCAAATCCAACACGGTTTAGCCCAGGAATATCATAAAATTCAAGAAGAGTTCCATCATTACATCCCACATCTACAACAGTATCTACAGGTTCTAATTGGACAAGAGCCATGGATTTCTCAACAATATCTTTTAAATCGGCCCTAATCATGGGGTTTATTCCAGATTTGTACCAGTATTGTTCCCCCCACATAAGCTCCGGAGGAGTTGTATGTCCTAACTGAAGTAAACCGCATCCGTCTTTAGGGTCACATAACATTAAGTCTAAAGGAATTTTTGGACCTTGCTCCTCTTCATAATTAACAAAATTAGTAACATATAAATCTCCCAGGGATAAGATACCTGATAAATCTCTTGAACCGCAAGACCTACAAGAATCTATTTTTCTTTTATAATCCATCTTTATATAATCCCTTTGTACCTTAGTTCTATATTCAGAAAACTATTTTTAAGTATTGTTGTGATGGGGAAGATAAGTAAATGAAAAGATACCTTTTACTTACCTCAATTGCATTAGTCCTAAGCATGTCAATTTTTAATAATTCCGATAACAATTGAATTTGCAGCCTTAAATGGTTTATTGTATTTGCTATTTTTTGCCTCTTTTTCAGATATCTCTATCCATTGATTTTCTTTATTTATTCTTTTTAAAAAAATCCTCTCATCAAAGTCTAATTTGTTAGCAAAAAGTAATTTATCCATTTCAAGATTATATCCTAAGGGCATAGTAATCACACCCTTACCCCCCGCCTCAAGACAATTTTCTTTTAAATTTTTTATAGCTTCGATAATTTTTACAGGATCTCTGATCTCTTCATCAAAACCTATATGTTCAAAAGTTGAAATACTAACTATCAAATCATATTTATTAAATGGTCTAAAATCAAGAATATCTTTATTGATGATTTTTTTTCTCCCCTCATATTTATCAAGTATATCCCATCTTGAAGGATAATAATGGACTAAAACTGCACCAACTTCCAAGATTCTTTTTCTTTTCATAAAAGATTCTTTTATATAATTCATCACAATAGGAACTTCAATAGTTCTTTCATTTCCCCAAGTAGTATTATATATATGATAAAAATAAGGAAATTTTTTACCCTGGAAAGAGAAGAATTTTTTAGGTTTTAAATAAAAGAATATTGCTGAGGGAATAGCTGAAATATAGGCTATTGCAGGACATAAAAAATATAAAAATAATTTTACAAATAAAGATTTCAATCCTTCTTCCTTTCCTATTTTTAATGCTTTATGGAATTTATCTCTTTTTAGTGTAATTTCTTTATAGACCATTTTTTTGGGATTATTTAATTTATATGCGGATTAATTAATTTCAATAATTTTTTGCTCCTTTTTTTCAAAGAATACTTCCCACTATCTTTCACTAAAGAATGTTGTGCCTTTATCATTTTATTAAGTAAATCTCTATCATTAATCAAAATTTCAATTTTTTCAACAAATTCTGGAACATATTTAAGACATTCTTTTTTTTCGGATAATAATCTATAATTATCATTAAGCTTTTTATTATATTCCTCAAGATTATCTTTATTTCCAAAAAGTTTCTCGCTCTTTATCAAGAATCCTGTTTTGTTGTTAAATACTGTCTCAAATGCACACTCATAATCAAAACCTACTACTGGTATTCCAAATTCCATACTTTTAGCCATAAGATCCATTCCCGGAAGAGGTTCAAGGAAAATATCTGAACAAGAGAACAGTTGGGTTATTTTATGTTCTGGTAGATATTTCTTTAAAAAGATTAATCCAGGAATATGTTCATACTCCTTAATCAAATCTTTACCAACATTTGCTCTTACAAAAAATTTAATATCTTTATGTTTTTTAGCTAATTCTGCATATGTTTCTAAGGCAATCAATCCCCCCTTGGTTCTAAAAGAGACCGGGTTGTTGATTGACCCCACAAATAACAAAATTAAATCTTTTTTTGGTTTTTTTTCTAATTTTAAATTTCTTCCTGCAAAAGGGATTACAGTTATCTTTTTCTTAAATTTAGAACAATCAATAATTCTAATTAAATCATTATAAGCTGCTTGATTCCAACAATTTATTGCTTT
>JAHJRM010000051.1 GCA_018830905.1 Nanobdellota archaeon | reverse complement strand
GTTAATTGCGAGCCGAAGCCGAGCAAGTAGTTTAGAAGAGGGTGATTTGTTAGGGTGAGCGATTCCGTGGTAGCGAGAAATTGAAATAGATAACGCGTGCGAAATTGCGAATTGGATACTTCCCCCATACGAATTGCGAGCGCTAGCGAGCTCCCCCTATTCAGTGTCTGCCGAAACGTATGGCTAATCGCTTGAACTTCAGAAAACTTATAAATAAGGTAACCATCTATAAACATGAGAAATATACTTGTTTCCGACGTAATGACAAGAAATGTCAACACTATTGAAAGGGATGCAAACCTTCTTGAATGTGCAAAAAAAATGGTAAGAAAGAGGACGGGAAGCCTTGTAATAGTTGATAAAAAATCTATCGCAGGATTTATTTCTAACAAAGATATTCTCTGGGCACTAATTAAGAAATCACAATCAGCTCTTTCTGAAATAAAGGCTAAAGACATCTCTCCAAAAAAAATCTACACAATCAAACCTTCAGATAGTTTAGAGGATGCGATTAAAAAAATGAAAAAACTCAAATTATTCAGATTACCTGTGGTCGATGGGAAAGAACTTGTGGGGTTGGTTACAATGAAGGACATTCTTAACTTTCATCCTGAACTTTATGAAGACTTAAGGGAAGTGTCTCACATTCGTGAAGAAGAGGAAAAACTAAAGAGGCTAAGTCTAGCAGAAAAAAGGGTAGTAGTTGATTATGGTGTGTGTGAAGAGTGTGGGGAAAAGGATACACTTTATCGAGAAAACGGAAACCTAGTTTGCGCCTCTTGCTTGGAGTAATCCCGAATTACTTTCTTGAACTTCGAGGCCCCTATTCACGGCAGCTCTATAATCAAAAATTGTCGTAGAACTTATTGTATTATCCTCTATTCTTATTGATTTAAATTTTGGTTTATAACCCAAGAATTCTTCCAATCTTCTTTTCTCACCACTTCCCCATCCTCCATCATCTTTACTCTGGATTCCTTTAACAAGAACATCTGGCCTAACTAATTTAGCAAGTCTTCCTGTAGGGCCAATATCTTC
This sequence comes from Nanobdellota archaeon, assembly GCA_018830905.1. Lineage (GTDB taxonomy): Archaea > Nanobdellota > Nanobdellia > Pacearchaeales > GW2011-AR1 > ASMP01. Next base: position 6,909 of record JAHJRM010000051.1, on the reverse strand, counting down.
AGGATCATCAGGATTTCCTACATAGGGATGAACTGTAACGCAATTAGTAGAATCTAATGCAGAAACGTAAAGTGCCCTAACCTCCTCAGTGTAAAAAGGTCTTGGAACAATTGAACTCTTCTCACCGTTCTTTCTTAATCTTGCTCGTCTATCATTAGTGACATTGACAACAAGAGCATCGCCCAAACTCTTACAATCTCTTAAATAAGCAATATGTATCGGAGTAAGCCTCTCAACATCAAAAGTACCTCCAGTCATGATAATCCTCTCTCCCCTATCTCGTAAGAGCCTAGCAAAATCCATTAATTCTTTCTTATTCTCTCCATAGGGATATATTAATTTACCCATGCCCCTCAGTGAAAATATAACTATAAAAATTCTTCCCTTGGACAAAAGTTTCCAAAATACGAAGAATATTTAAATCAGTTTTTCATTTATAAATAATGGCCGAAAAAGAGACAGTTTTCTCAAGCAAGATAAAGTATAATGGATTATTTTCCTTTAAAGATTTTTACAAGTTCTGTTTTGATTGGCTTGAAGAGGAAACTGGTTTAATCATAAAAGAGACCATTTACAACGAAAAAATATCTGGCAATTCAAAAGAAATAAGGGTTGAATGGAAGGGGAAGAATGACATGACTGATTATTTCAGATTCGAAATAAAGGTTGAATTCATAGTTCTTGGATTGTCAGAAGTTGAAATTGAGCACGAAGGAGCAAAGATAAAAACAAATAAGGGGGCTGCAGAGGTTAAAGTGAAAGGAATACTTGTAAGAGATTACGACGGGAAATTCGAGACAAGCGCATTCAATAAAACTCTTAGAAGTATTTACGAAAAATGGGTTATTCCATCAAGAATAGATGAATATGAAGCGAAGATAGCTGGAGACTGCGACGAATTCTTAGGTCAGGCAAAAGCCTATCTTGACTTAGAAGGGAAGAAATAATTTCTATAAACTATACCTTAGATATTGATAATACTTATAATCATCTTGATTCTAATATTTATATGAGGAGAACTTTGGATAATGAAGTTAAAGTCACAGCGGAGATGGAAGTGCTTTCAAATTTTGTCGGAGATTATAGTCTTTTTAACGGAAGAATCAGACATAGCATTATAATTGCTGGAGAAGAGGCAGATAGGATAATAAGGAAAGCAGGATACACACCTGGAGACTCTGTTAGATTAAGGTTAACTCTTGAACCTATCCCTCCAGAAAAACCAATATGGGAAAGATATGGGTAAAACGATTACCGAAATCCTTAAACAAAAATAAAGAACTAAAATTAATCTCTTGCTAAAGGTAGCATCTGATGTGTTTGGGTTTCTAAATTAAGATGAACGCCTCCACCTTTTTCAGGTCTTCTTATTCTTTCATCTCTTCCAAATAATGTCCTTACAACATGAGAGGAATAAGAACCAACAACTTCATAATGAGCAACAACTGTAACAACATCATGTCCATCCCTATGAGGAGCAATCATACTATCAATTTCCTCAAGTTCTTCTTTATAGAAGTCATATCCTCCCCTCGTCCAAAGTCTATCCCTCTTTTCAAAAGAATCTAAACCAAATGCCCTAGCAATAATCTCTGCTGATTGTTCGGCTCTCGAGGCAGTTGAAGATAAAAGATAATGTCCATTACTTGCCTCTCCAATTATTCTCATCATATCTTCAGAAATTCTTTGGATTTCTTGTTTTCCACGTTCGGACAAATTGTAATCAAAATCATAACTTCCATGCCTTACCATAAATAAATGTTTCATAAAAGGGGTTTGAATTTAATCTTTTTAAGATTTGTTGTGATAAATTGCACAAATCTCTATTTAGAATCCAATCTCAATATGGATTTCACTCACTACCGAAATCCTTAAATAGAAATTATTTCTGTCTTTGAGATGAGAAAAATAATATTCTTTGTTTTATTGCTACTCTCCCTATCACTAGTTTCTGCAGTAAATATTAATATTCAAAAATTAAGTTCTGATGAGGTTCTAGTGATTGATACAAACGAGCCAGTAATATTCGATTTAGACATAACCAACAACGGGCAATCTGGAAACTTCGAGTTCTACAACGTCGTGAGCTTCAAGATGTCTCCAGAAACCGTCTTCATAGCCGAAGGAGAAACGAAAAACGTGAATCTTGAATTAACACCTCTTGGAGACATAAGCAAAAGGGGAAGTTACACAATAACATACTACATCAAAGGAAACGACGGAACACAAGAACAGAGAACAATAACTTTCAAAATCGCTGAGATTGGAGACGCACTCACAATATTCTCTTCAGAAATAGACCCTGAATCAAATTCTGTTGACATCTCTATAAAGAATAACGAAAACTTCAAGTTTGAAAATCTTGCAGTTAAATTCGACTCGCAATTCTTCACTTTCGAAGAAGAGCTTTCTCTAGGATTCCAAGAGACGGAGACTTTTAATGTGGCTTTAAATCAAGATGATTTTCGTGGATTAATGGCAGGATTCTATACTCTAACTGCAGAAGTCACAACTGGAGATGCAAGCGGGATAATTGAAGGGATAATAAAATTCATTGAGAAAGACATTGTCACAACCATTGACAGCGAGTTCGGATTCTTGATAAATTCTAAGATAATTGAAAAGACAAACGACGGAAACGTGATACAAAGAACCGAAACAGTTGTTAAGAAAAACATAATTCCTAGACTGTTCACGAGCTTCGAACCAGAGCCGGACATTGTTGAAAGAGAGGGGGCAACAGTCTATTATACTTGGATAAGCGAAATAAAGCCAGGACAAACAAAACAAATTATTGTGAGAACAAACTGGATATTTCCTTTAATAGTAATCATATTCATATTAGCAATATTCTTTTTAACAAAAAGGTACTCCAGAACAAATTTAATCCTTAAGAAAAAAATAAATTTTGTCCACGCTAAGGGCGGAGAGTTTGCCTTGAAAGTATCTGTTTTTGTTAGCGCTAGAAAATATATTGAAAGAGTAAATGTCTCTGACAGACTTCCACCTCTTGTTGATGTATATGAGCGTTTCGGAGGGGAACAACCAGTAAAGATTGACAAGAAGAATAAGAGAATCGAGTGGAGTTTTGAAAAACTTGAGGGAGGGGAAATGAGAGTCTTATCATATGTAATCTATTCTAAAGTCGGAGTTCTTGGAAGATTCGCTCTTCCTTCGGCAACAGCAATGTATGAGAAAGATGGAGAGATACACGAAGCAGAATCCAACAGAGCGTTCTTCGTGGCCGAGCAAAGAAGCAAGAGAACCGAAGAGGATTTTGATTAGGATTTTTTAATTCGTTATCTTAATTTTTCTTTTCAGGTTTTTTGGAAGGACTGCAGGCAATCTTCCTAATTTTTGTTGTCGGAAGAAGCTATCCCTCAAAACAATAAAACTTAAAATCTTTCTTTCTATTTAGTTTTATGAATAATCAACGAGTTGCGATTTTTATTGATGGAAGTAATCTTTATCACAATTTGAAAAGATTTAACATAAAAACAAAATTTGAGGATATAATAAATAAAGTGGAAACTAGAAGGCAAGTTGTTGATATTTTTTATTATACTGCTTTATTAGATAAATCAATTGATGAAGAAAGATACAAAGAACATAAAAAGTTTTTAGACAAAATAAAGAAAATTCCCAACTTTAATGTTGTTCTTTGTAATTTAAGAAAAGTTATTTTAGAAGATGGTTCTGTTGATTTTACAATAAAAGGAGACGATGTTTATTTAGCAACTGATTTAATCAAAGGAGCTTATGAAAACTTATATGACGTCGCAATAATTGTTTCTGGAGATGCTGACTTTATTCCTGCAATAAATTTAGTTAGAAAGAATAGCAAGAAAGTTATTAATGCCTTCTTCCCAAAAAGTTCATCTTATCTATTAAGAAATTGTTGCGACGGTTCAATAAATCTAAGAAAAGCACTAAATAAAAAGCAGTCCCAATACGGCGAACCATAAAGGGACAGTTATTAATATTTTGATACTTTCCCTATTTAAATATTCTTTGGTTGCTTGATTTTTATCAAAGTTCTTCTTCTAGGAAATGTAAATTTCTTCAACTCTCTCTTAATCCCATAAGCTTTTTCTGCATCTTTTATTATTTCAGGGTCAATCTCAGCAACAAACATACCTTCCCTGTTATGATTCAGTTTCTTAACTATTCCCTTGAATGGAATTGTTACTTGTGAATGCCCGACGAGAGTCTCTCTCTTTTTTGAAACTTTATTGGTTCCAGAAGCATTGCAGAAAACAAATACTATCTCTTCTTCAAACGCCCTATCCACACATAGCGAATCAATAAGTTTCTCCTCTGACTTCTTGTTGTATTTAATTCCCTTTCCAGCATCTTCGTAACACCAATAGCTCGGACAGAAAACAATTTCAACTTTTTTCTTCATCATCTTCCTAAAAATCTCTGGGAACATTGCATCCCAACAGATTATAATTCCAACTCTTCCATATCTCGTATCAAAAACAGAGACGCTATCACCCGGCTTAAATCTCTTTTTCTCTGTGGACCACAAATGAACCTTCTTGTATTCTGAAAGAACTTTCCCTTTAAAGTCAATATAATAAGAAGTATTGTAAAGACGAGAGCCATTTTTAACAATCATTGACCCAGGAATTACATCTATCTTATACTTTTTTGCAAGTTTCATAAACACCTTAAGATTCTTTTCAGAATCCAAAAATTCCACAATATCAGGAGTCGTTCTAGAAACAAAGTCTTCAGGGAAAACGATAACGTCTGCCCCTTGTTTTGAAGCCCGACTAATAAACTCCTCAGCTTTCCTTAAGTTATCTTCTTCAGAAACATTTCGGACCTTAAACTGGACAACAGCAACTTTACACCTCATGATTGATATAATCTTTTCCTCTTTATTAAGATAACTCTAATATCAAAAATCTCTCAACAAGAAACCTTAAAAAGTTTAGATAGCTTTTTCCAACATGAAAAAGAGGACTTTAGAAACCCTTCAGTATGTTGCGTGGTCTATAGGGATTATCGCTCTCGCACTTTTGATATACGGTATAATTAGGGCAGTCTTCCTCTTGGATTAATTTTTAATACCATCATCAATAAGTCCCGTCTACTCCCGACCTCGCACGAGTTATCAATGTCAATTTCTCTCTACCACGAAGTCGCTCGCCCACCCAGCCCCAAGATAACCACAAATCTGCGTTTGTTTTTTATTATTTCTCAGACAAATTTGCTAGCTTAGCGAGTAAGTAGTTATTTTTTTGTTTGTAAAAATTCAGAAACAAGAAACCTTAAAAATAAGATATTTCTCTCTTAATTATACCCCTTCGTAGCTTAGTGGCTAAAGCGCCTGGCTGTAGGTTATAAACTTAAGGTGGAGCTTCCATATTGAAACGGAAACGCGATGAAACCCCAAAAGTCATTATCGAAAACGGTAATGTGGAAAGCAGTCCCCGGGAGATCCCCAGTTCGACTCTGGGCGGAGGGATAAGTTTTATATTAGTTAATAAAATAAGTTAAAACGTATAATTTAGAATCCTTTTAATAAAATCTTCAATTTCTTTTAACTTGTCTTTGTTCAAGATAATATGCAATCCGTTATTAGTCATCTTCTTCAAAAGATATCCATCCTTAATCAACTTCTCGGCAATCTTTTTAACATCCTTTCCAATATGAGATGGGAATCCTTTTGTTATTGTGTCAAAGGGCGTGTGAACTCCACCTATAACCTTTTTTCTTCGTAAGTGATAAAGTATTGTTGCTTTAATCTTGTCATCATCGTTAAATTCCATAAAAAATAAAAGAAAAGGAAATATTTAAATATTCCTATATTAGCAATATAAAAACATAGATAGAAATATTTATAAATCCAATATGCTCTTAGTTGATATGACAAACGAAAGCGTGTTTATAGAAATCTTTGGAAACAATCCGATAATGAAAGTTTTAGATTTTCTTATAACTTATCAACTCTTCGATTATCCTATGACGGAGATATCCAAAAATTCAGGTGTGGGCTATTCCACTCTTCAAACTTTCTGGGGCAATTTAGAAAAGAATAACATCATCGTCAAAACAAGAAGAGTCGGAAAATCGGACTTGTATAAATTGAATATTGATAACCCTGCAGTAAAACAATTATTAAAATTAGATTGGAATTTTGTAAAGGGCTCGGAACAAGAAGTTCTAGTTTAGAAGTTAATAGTAAGTTCTCGGGAGATTCCCAGTTCCACTTCGGGCGGAGGGATTTTTTATCTTCAAAAGTTTTAAATAGATGTTCAAGTTTTCATTAATATGGAAAAGCAAGTTTTAGATTTCACCGTAATTATTGAAAAAGATGAGGATGGAATTTATGTAGCTAATGTTCCCGAACTTGAGGGTTGTTACACTCAGGGAAAAACGCTACAGGAAGTTTTGGAAAGAATTAAAGAAGCGATTGAAGTTTGCCTCGAGGGCGACAAGGAAGAAGTTAATCCAATGACTTTCATAGGAATTCAAAAGGTCAGCATCAAAAGACCTGTCCGAGTTTAAAATGGCTCGGCTCGTCGTTATTTCTGGAAAGAAACTTTGTAAGATACTTGAAAAACTCGGGTTTCAAAAAATTTACGTAACAGGGTAAGGGTCTTGATTAATAAGATTGACTTTTAAATTACATGCACTCGCAAGTGTTGCTGAGAAAACGAGAATTCCCAACACAAAAAAAACATTCAAAAATCTTTTTTCCATTACAAAACATAAAATTGTTTTAATATTTTAAACCTTTCTAAGATTAAGTTCCCACAGGCTTTGTTGAAAAAGTCCTCAGGGCAAAAGTTAATCTACCCTGAAGAATTCTAACCATTGAGGTGATTAGAATGGAAAAAGAAGGAAAGTTGTATAGAAAAATTAAACGGTTTTTGAGAATGATTGGGTGTCCGAGAT
>JAHJRM010000050.1 GCA_018830905.1 Nanobdellota archaeon | reverse complement strand
GGTACATCGCTGTCGGCTCTACCTATCCTGCGCGTGCAGAAGCGTGCAAGGGTGTCGGAGTTCACGCATTAAAAGGTATCGTTAGCTGGGTTAAGAACGTTGCGAGACAGTTTGTATGATATCTACTAGGTGTGTTGTTGTTTGAGTGGAACGATCTTCTAGTACGAGAGGAACGAGGATTGGGTGCCTCTGGTGAGCAGTTGTCATATGGCAGGCTGCATAGCTACGCACTGTATGGATAAGAGCTGAATGCATCTAAGCTCGAAGCCATCCGCAAAACGAGACAACTAAGGCCGTCAAAGAAGATGACGTTGATAGAATTGGAGTGTAATACAGAAGCTTCGGCGACTGTTTCAGCTCACAATTACTAAAAGCTTTATTGTAATTTTCTGTCTAAGAATCTCTGAGTTTACGAAGAGGTTTGAAGACAAAACACCGTAATGAAAGTAAGACTGATGTCTAACAAGAAATATGGGCGTTGACTGAGCGTGGAAATTTGAGAATCTTTTGAAGAATTCGAAACCTGATTAAATTCGGGAAAGAGAATTCTGAAAGAGGAAACTTGAATCAAACGCAAAGTTCATTAGTGGATTCCTTTGCGCATTGATATTTGTTGAATTCTATGATCAGATACTATAAAGAATATCTTTCTAACACATGTTCATTTTTTAAGAGATACTCTAAAGGAAGTTCATGTGCGCACCCAACAACTAAATGTAATTTATCACAATTTTATTATCTAATAATCTTCCAAAAGAATCCTAAATAAAAACGAGATCAATTAAGATTATACTTCTTCTTAAGCTCGTTGATTTGCTTTAACAACTTATTAATTTTTTCAGGGTTATGGGTCTTTTGATTTTTCATTTTTTTCCAAGTGTTTTCCAAATCAACCAACAAAGATTTCATACCCGAACCGATAATTGACATTATGGTAGTTGTCCTTGTGGTGTTGGTTATCTTTGAAAGTTCATCAATAAACTCAAGAGTGTCCAAATCAAAATTTAGGGATACTTTTTTAGTTTCTAAATTTTCCAAACTTTTTTCTGCAAGATTTCCTTTCATTTTTTATTGCTGATATTAGAATATTTCTAGACTATTTAAATATTTCGTTTTTAATTAACAGATATTCTAGAGGTAATTCATGTGCACATCCAACGATAATATGCAATTCCTCCAACCCTTTTTCACGAGCATAATCCAGAGACCTCTTGGATTCATATATATACCTTCTAACTCTAAGAGGAAGTTCTCCTCTTGGATTTTCTAATGTTCCTCCACAACCTCTTTCTATAAGAAGATTCATTCCTTGAGGTTCTCTAGGATAGGAATCAATTAATTCTTTCCTGATTGGTATTAAATCTTCAACATTCCTTAATGATTTAGCTTTTGTGGCTAAAGGAGATTTATGAGTTCTTGTAATAAACCTATTATAAAAATAATCCTTGAGTAAATTGGCATAATCTAAAAAAGTTATTCTGTTTAGATTAAAATTACCTATTTCATTAAAAGATTCTGCATTGGGTATCCATGATGCAATTCCATCTTCACAAATGGTTGAATATTCTCTAAATCTTTCTGCTAAATCCCTTTTAAATTCATCAGAAATAAAGACTAAAGGGTTCTCGTGCACAATTCCATGTATAAAAAAGGAGACTCCCTTTAGTCTTACCCTTCTTCCAGGCAAAGGATAACATTCTTCCATATTCTAAGGGTATCTAACTATAACGCAGCATCTGCAGCATAAGCAGCCATTCCTGCAGCAATGCCTGCTGGAGAAACGACCATAGTCCATACACTCTTGAAGCATCCACAGCCCATACAACTACACCCATCTATATTATATTCAAGACGTTTGCTTTGGTCTACATTTGAAGGGCTTGATTCAAGTTCTTCTAAAATTCTTGATTCATACATTCCACTCGTAGATTCTAAATCCATGTTTTTACCTCCGGTTTATTTAATTGGGTTTGATCCATATTTATTTGGTTAAGATAACCTTCACTTAATTGGGAGATTCTAGAATAAATTCCAAGGCTGACTAAAAGATTTGATTTACAACTTTTGCACATTTCTTTAAGCCCCTCCTCAGAGATTCCTCCATTAACATCCTTGGCAGATTGTATACAAGGGGAACAGATACGTTGTGCCCAACAATCATTCGTGCAAACATTATTCCTAATTCTCGCGAATTCCTCTATTGCATCATCAATTAAGATCTGACTAGTTCCTCCATTTGTGTCTCCAATAGGCATTCTCCTGCCAAACTTCTCACACATATAAAACTTTCCATCAGTGTCAACAAATAATTTTCTTTTTCCCGGATAACATGTCCCAGCAAGTTTAATCATTCCTGGAATCTTCTCCTTACTTCGCATAGTCATTAAGACAAGCTGTTGCTCGAAAAGTAATCTATATACATCAGGGACCATTTCACCCCTAGTTACATAATCTAAAAACTCAGAGGATAGACTTGAAGTCACGGAAGAAAAGGGATTTTCAAAGGTTCTATTTTTTAGTCCTTTTTGTTCTATTCCCCCGATTCTAGATACACGAATAGGAGATTCTTCCATAAAGAATTTTACAATCCTTTCAAGATCTTCTACTCTTGCACATGTTACACTAGCTCCAACATGACCTTCTAAATATCCTGGAGAGCATCTCTCTAAGAAAAAAAGATTTTCCATTATCCTTTCCCAAGTGGGATTTCCATTTTGATGGACCCTATTTCTATCATGTATCTCTCTTGGCCCATCTAAACTTACAAGTAGGTTTATTCTTCTTCCTATAATATCCTCAAAACACCCCCCTACATCATAAAAGTTAGTTGTCATAGAAAATGAAGTCTGTTTTGAGGGGTACTCTTCTTGAGTATAATCTATCACTCTTTTGATTAAATCCATATTATTGAGAGGTTCTCCCCCATAAAAAGAGATTAATGCAGGATTTGCTGCACGAGGCATAAAGAGATCTATTCCTTCTTTCGCAGTTTCAAAACTCATTGTTGAGGCACCATTTCTTCTTTCATTTGAGTAACTCCCAGAGTAGATACAATAATTACAACTAAAATTGCAACGTTCGGTCACATTTAAAATAAGTCCTTCTAAAGGGTCACTCTTTCTTCCTTGAAGTGTTTCAGTTTCAAAAATAGGATGATAATCCACCCCTTCAGTCTTACTTTGTAAACCCTCCAGTTCTGTTCTTCTTCCGGCATGTATAGTGTTAGATAATTTTTCATATAATACACTTCCATAAGGAGAATCAAAAAGCACACTATTTCTTCCTTGGGATAATCTTTCAATTTTCATGAAAAGATAAAAGACTCGGTTTTTATAAACTTTCCTTTTATGTTGTAACTCAATAATTACTAAAAGCTTTATTTGTAATTTTCTGTCTGAAAATCTCTGAGGTAACGAAGAGGTTTGGATACAAAGAGAGATTATCTAAGTGTGATTAGGGGATTCCTTTGGTTGTTGAGTGAGCGAGCCGAGCGTTAGCGAGGTGAGTGAGCGGGGTCTAAAGGGAGTTTAATGTTTAGGTTTCTAAGGATAAGTTTGGTGTGGATTTCTTAAGAGCCTCAAAGATTTCGTCTAGATTATCTTCAGTTTCTATAACGACCTCAAATGAAGGTCCCCCGTAAAATTTCTCAATACCCTCAGTATACTTCTTTAACCTATGATTTTTTATTATTTCAGATCCCTTCTCATAAGATAACATCAAAGTGAGATTAATCTTCTTCTTTTTTATATGAAAGTAGGCAATATTCTTTCCATTTCTTATAGAGACATAATATTTTTGAGGATTAAAGATTAAATTAGGAAATGATTCAATTATTCTTTCTTTTAATTTCTTATAGATATTTTGTACTACTGGAGAAGTTCCCTCTAAATGATATCCTTCAGTATATCTCGTCACATCTCCTAAATCCTTTTGTGCTATTTCAAATATCGGATCTTCCCCTACAAAATCTGGATCTAAAACATAGATATTCCCATCCTGGGATTTATATTTTTTTAGAACATGGATTCTTACAAATTTGTCCCAAGTATCTGTATATGTATTCATGATCTCTTCAAATTCTTCCTTATCTTCGTCTATTATCAAAAGTATGTTTTGGCTGTTTTCAATAGAGTCTTTTATAGATTTGTATATTTCTCTATTTCCTAGTAGTTTTCTAAACTCACTTAAAAGATTATCGTCTTCAGTTATAACAGAATATATTTTATCAACAAGTAAATTTAAGCTGTCCTGACTTTTAAAGAATGCAAGGAATTTAGTTATTTGGGGAAAAATGTGCTTATAAAAATCATGTTTAGCTAATTCAGATTCAACTAAGAAAAATTTTATATCTTCAGGATCTTCTAAATTAAAGAGAATTCCGTCAGGTATTGCCCCTCCAAGAGAAACAGTTTTTATTTTTTTCTTTACATCTAAATAGATTGTTTTTTCCCCAAAGAATTTCTTTGAGTTATATACAACTTCACGTTCAAAATCCTCCTCCAGATCAAATTTCTGCTCAGATAATTTACCCTCGTTATTGAATAAGGTTATTCCCATAAATTGAGAATATCTTTCTTACTTTTAAGAATTATTGTGATGGTTTTTTATCATTATCTCTCATTTCTCCCAGTTGTCTCCGTGCCCATCTCAGAAGAAATAGTTCTCAAAACTCCCTCGCTCTCTGCACTCGTAATTAACTAGTAAAATCATACGAGAAATTTAGTGGCATAGGTTAGTGGATTCCTTTGCTTATTGATTTGTTAATGTTTCTGATTTTTCTGGTCAATGTTTTTATAATATAACTACTAAGAGTTTTAATGAAGATAAAGGATCTTCCGGATTCGTCGAAGCCTAGGGAGAGATTTCTTAAGTATGGGCCTGAGGTTTTGAGTGATTCTGAGTTGTTTGCTATTATTTTGAGGACGGGTGTTGTGGGGGAGAATGTTGTTGATATGAGCAATCGGCTGATTAAAGAATATACTCTTGAAAAATTGTTTGACTGTTCGTTGAAAGAACTTCAATCGATTAAAGGTATTGGGCCGAGCAAGGCGATGCAGGTTTTGGCGATGGCAGAGTTGGGGAAGAGATACTCTCAAGCGAGGAAACCTGTGAAGAAAATTACCAAAGCAGAAGACGTTTTTGATTATTTTCATGAGAGACTCAAGGATAAGAAACAAGAAGAGTTTTGGGTTTTGATGCTGAATACTCAGAATAATATTATTGGTGAGGAACTAATCAGCAAGGGTATTTTGGATGCTTCGATTATTCATCCGAGGGAGATTTTCAAGCCTGCGATTAAGAATAGTGCGAGTAAAATAATCTTGGTTCATAATCATCCAAGTGGAGATTGTTTTCCAAGTGGGGATGATCTAAAAATCACAAAGAAATTGGCTGGTTTTGGAAATAATTTTGGGATAAACGTTGTAGACCATATAATAATTGCAGGAAATAATTGGTGGAATTGGAAAGGTTAGATTTTTTCTTTCAATTCCTTAATCCCTTTAATAATACCTTCTTCTAATTTTTCAATATTTGCCATAATCTCCTCAGGTTTTTCATACTCAATTTCTTCATATTCAATCTCCTTATATTTTGATATTGACAAATCCCAATCATTCTTTTTTATCTCTTCTATTGGAACAAAGAAATGTTTCTTTTTTTTATTCTTATTATCTTCTTCATGCCTCTTTTTGAAACTTTCAATTATGTCAGGAATATCATCTTTATCTTGTTGAGGTGTCCTTTTATCGTCTAAGCTATACCCATCTGCTTGCATATCATAAAACCAAACTTTTTTTGTTGGCTCTCCTTTTGTGAAAAACAAAACTGCTGTTGAGACTCCTGCATAAGGTTTGAAAATTCCTGAAGGCATAGAAACAATTGCATCTAATCTGCATTTTGTTAAAATCATTTCTCTGATTGCCTTATGTGCTTTTGAATTTCCAAATAAAACTCCATCGGGAACAATAACAGCACATCTTCCTCTTGGTGACATTGAATGAAACATCAACTCTAAAAATAATAATTCTGTTTTCTTAGTTTTAATTCTAAACCTATCACTTATTTCACTTACATTAATAGAACCCTTAAATGGAGGATTTGCTAATACAACTTCATACATATTTTCTTTTATTTTATCCTCTCCTATTCCTGCTAAAGCGTTAATCCTGTCTATATTAGGTTTAGTTATTCCATGCATCATCAGATTCATTAATGCAATTCTTGTCATAGTCTCATCAATATCAAAACCATATATACTTTTTTCATCAAGAATTTCTTTTTGTTTTGGAGTTAATTTGCTTACATGTTCTTTTTTATTTTGCTCTAAAATATATTCATAAGCATTTACTAAAAATCCTCCTGTTCCACAAGCAGGATCTAAAATAGTTTCTCCATATTTAGGATTTGCTAACTCAACCATCATCTTAATTATGTGTCTTGGTGTTCTGAACTGACCATTTTTCCCAGAGGATTGCAACTCTGATAATAAATATTCGTAAATATCACCTTGAGTATCCTGATTTTGTTCTTTAATATGCATATCATTAATTATATTAACAGCCTCAATTAAAAGCGAAGCTGTAGGAATAGAAAAATTAGCTCCTTTCATATATTGAGAATACAAAGAACCATCATCTCCCAATTCCCTCATAAACTTAAACACATTATCTCGAACATGATCTGAAATTTCTTCTGCAGGAAGATTTGTCCAATTGGACCATTTACATTTTTCATATCCATTAAAGATAGATTTATATTTTTGTCCTGTAAAATCAGCTTCTCTAACTTTTTTATCATCTTCATCTTCAAGCTTCTTCATAAAAATAAGATAACTCATTTGCTCAATAGCAAGAAGAGGATTGGTAAGTCCTCCAGACCAAAATCTATCCCAAAGCTTTCTTATTTTTGATTTAAGTTGTGAGTCTAACATTATTCAAAATCACCTACCTTTAATTGATTCCATCTTGAAACAGCTTTTAATAATTGATTTGAAGTTGAAAACCTTGAATCTCTAACCCTATCAAAATAAGTATATAATATGACTTCTTTTTTATTTTCTTTCATTTTATTCACCATTGGGACAAAATCACTATCACTAGCAAACAAAATCATTTTATTAATATTTGGAAAATTTATTATGCATTCGTACATGTCCATAATCATCAATGCATCAACACCTTTTTGGGAAAATTTATATTTTCCATTATTTAAAGGAATTTTAACACAAGAGCCCTCCCTAAAACTTATCCATTTTTTACTTTTGGCCATCCGGGTAAATTTATCATAATTTTGCTTCAGGTTATTCTCTGAGTTGGTTGGACGTGTTGATTGGTAAGGGGGTGCATCATAAATGAACAATCTTTTTCTGGTTAAGCCTTCATTCTTCAGTATATTTCTAAATGTCTTAAAAAAATTCAACTTTTTTCCAGATTGTTTTTCAAACTCTTTTTTTACTAATTTGAAGAAACCATTATCAACAAAAACAAAACAATCTTCCATCAGAATATCCCTCCAGAAAGATAAAACATCCGGCAACCGAGATGATCACCGGGGATCATAAAATTAGTCCGAAAACTAATGATATATTCAAGATATTGGGATTTATAAGTTTTTGTGTGTGTGTTTGTGTGAGTCATTTTAATTTCTTCCTCCAATAAACATATGAATGATTATGTTCCCCAGACCCATTCCGAATGATGCGAACACAAGCCCCGATATAAAGAATCTCCCAGGAAATTCTGGCAAGGATAAAGAACCGAGGATTCCTCCTATGAAAAATAATCCTACAAAGATAATTGCTTTTCCCAGAGCGTTGAATTCGCTTCCTTTTTTATTCATTTTTGGCCCCTAAATTGCTAGATTCATTTACAAAGCAATTAATTTCATCTTTATAGGTAATATACCCCGTTAACCAATTAACCCATCCTATCGGAAAAATAGAAATCAAGATTCTTCTTAGAATAGATTTTTCCAATTTCTTTTGAGAATAACTATCTTTGGGCAAACACTTGGAATAATTTATTTGTGCAGATATAAAACCAGCTAATAAAATTCCAATGATTAGTATGAAAGCTACCTTAGATCTCATTTTGTTTTCTCGCTGTCAAAATAATTATTCAACTTTTTATTTATGCTTTTACTCTTGTAAGTTTTGCCTGTTTGATCCTTATACCATGCATAGTTATACTCTCTTCCCCTTAGTTTTTTAACTTCAAACCATTCTGTATGGGATTCGCCCCCCTTTAATTCCTTCGGGAGACCTGTAATTCTATTTACGGGCAAAACATTATTTTCCCCGCTCCTTAAGCCAAAAGAAGATAGATAAATAGATCTTCTGCCCGTATTTATTGCAGTAACGAATAGCATATTGTCGCTGGTTTCTGGTCCTTGAGCGGTAAATCCAAAGCTTGTGGTAACCTTAATCTTAGGTTTATCTTGGAGATTATTATAAATATTCCACCCGATGGCAATGGTTGATAATATTGCCCCGTAAAGAGCAATCGCCAATGTTGGATTTTGATTCATCCAATCGAGCATTTTAAACTAATTCTCCCCTAAATGCTTTCTGCATTAAAGCACTAAATAGGTTATCTAGTTCTTCTTTAGATTGTTTTTGTTTCTCTTTTATTCTTTCAACTTTCTCGACGATGTTTGCAAATTTCTTTTGGAGCGGGAGAGGTGGGAGGGGGATTTTGAAAGATTTAATTTCACCCATATTTAAATCAGGAACTCCAATCCCCCGAGTATGTTGTTTTGCTTGAGAAAAAACAAAATTTGAATTTAAGGCATGTTCTAGATAAATGTTATCTACCTTATCAAAGACAGGTTTTATTAAAATTAAACTATAAGATATCGTGAACTTTTTTTCTGTGTTTATTTTCCTAGCAATTCCTATTGTTCCAATTCTAGAATATAATAAATCCCCTTTTTCAGGGTTACATCTACTATTAAGTCTTATATGGTCTTCTTCAGAAATATATTTAACTTTTCTAAAATCAATTTCTCCATTTACAATATCCTTAGCAGAAAGAAAAGGGATACCTTTTTCTACTTTTTTTGGCATTTTATGTTCGATGTCGATTATCTTATTACAGATTTCATTTAAATCTTCCATCTCAAAATCCTCATTAAAAAACATCTCATTAAAAACACTCTTCAAATAATCATCCATTAATCTATTAGCTTTTTCTCGTTGCTGTTTTAGTTTTTCAGCTTGTTCTAGTATTTGGACTATTTTTTTCTGGGTTGGAAGAGGGGGGAGAGGAATTTTTATTTTGTTGATATAATTCTTAGAAATATGCTCTAGTCCTGCTCCCTTAAATCCTTCTTCTAAAAGATACAATTTAGCTCTCAAATAATAATAAACATATTTAGTTAGGACACCTTTAATTAATACAACAAGACAATCATTAGAAGATGAAAATCTTTCATTACAATAATGAATTCCTGCTTGTCCACCTGTAGGAAAAATTAAATATTCTCCATCGAAATCAAAATCATTAATTGATTTGGTCTGCTTTGTGCTAGATGTAAAAAATTTATTATCTCCCTCTTTTAATCCTTCTCCTGCTTTTCTTCCTGTTTTTGGTTGATACTCAAAAATCTCTCCCAATTCAACTTCTTTCCAGCCCATGGGTAATTGTTTAGTTTTCATCTTCTAAAAAGGTCCTCTTTCCAAAAATTTATTATGAAACTAATTAAAGGGCTCAGACATAAAAAAATAAGAACCAAAAAGATGATGGTGACAGGCCAATAAGTCTTAGGATATTCAACTAAATTAACACTTTTAACTAGAAATGTATAAATTGTCGTTAAGGCTATTATTGCTCCAGTAAAAGCAACAATTTTAGTAAAATTTTTTTGGTTTTGCATAGATTCTACTTGTATTCCTTGGAGTTTTAAAACCTCATCATTTCTTTTTTCTTCTCGCTCTTTTCTACTTTCTTCATTTCTCTTTTCAAAATCAAAAATATTTTTTAAGGAATATCCATAAGTAGGAGATTTGTCTTTAATCTTCTTTTCAATTTTTTTCAAAGTTTCATTTAAATCTTTTAGTTCACTCATCTTCCCCCACCTCCACCATCTCAACAACCCGATTCTCACTTGGGATAAAAAACTTCCTCAATTTACCTTCAACAGCAACACCATGAGTTTTATTTATCTCTTGATTAATCAATTCTCTAATCTTCTTATTAATTTTCTTATCTTCTCTTTCACAGATTCTTTTAAGTTTAACAAAATCTTCCCTCGGTAACTTAGTCATTACCACTTTATTTTCTTGTTCCCAATCATTTGTCATATGATTTTTAACCCCAAGAAGTATATAAAGATTGCTGTGCTTAAGTGTTATAAAAGTATACTTAGTTCTATGCCTTATTCTTTTTTATAATTTGTTTGACAGATAATTTTAAATACATATGTGCGCCTCATATTTCAAGCAGTAATGCGCTTCGGCGCTTCGCGATTTATCGCGTGGCAATGTTGGTCACAGCTCTTAGAGCTCTGGTTACTGCTCATTTTTTTATTATTTTTATTAACTCTATCAGATTTAATTTAACAAGATTATAATCTTTTAACTTATCTTTATCATTATTTCTAAATGCTTTCCCAGCATCATCAATTAAAGAGGGCTTTTGAAATTTTGTCTGAATAATATCTTCAAGTTTTAAAGAAGGAATTAACTTAAAAATATTCTTAAAAATCATATCTTGAATTTCATGGAAATGTCCGTCAAAATCATTACAAATCAGCATATTCACTTCATCAATTGAACCCAAATCATAAAGTGCTTTTTCAATTAATTTAATTACAACTATTGTATGAAATCTCAACCTAAATCTATTTTTCCTTTTCTTTTTAGAGTTATGATTAATATTCAATTCTCCTTTTTTAAACAGATTAACTAACTCATCTTTTATTTTTTTAGGAATATTCACACCATAAACCTCTTTTTTATTTAAAATTAAAACAATAGAATAATCTTTTTCAAAAATATCTCCCCCTGATTTATCAATTTGAAATACTGTTATTGCCATATTATACCTTACTTAATCCGTATCCCCTCAACCAACTTGATTATATGCTCAAGCTGTTCGGGACTAAACTTGCTCAAAGGATTTTCCTCTGCTAATGGATGCTCTGTGAAATCCTGTTTATTCAAATGTTTGTTTTGGGCAAAGAAAGAACTCAACAATCTAAGAAACCCTATTTGCTGAGCATTATAGTTCTTATTTTCAATTATTATCAACTTCTCAAATTCTTGTTTTATCATTTGTTCTGGATTTGGCAAACCTTGCAAATTTAATATGTTATGTCTAAGGAACATTACAAAGTCCCTTGTCTTCTGAATATTTTCAATTGACCAAGAGGAATTTAATTCTGAAAGTTGTTTTGATATCTCAAAAAGTTCTTTCCATGTAACCCCTTCATCTTTCATTTTTTGAACCAAAGGAGATTTCTTAAATTCTTCAATCTCAGGAGAATCTTTCGGCTCCATTTTTAATGACTCAACTTCTCTAACAAAATCAGGAGCATTAATTTTCAATCTTCTTCCTTTCTCTTTTTCATAAAATATCATTAAAGGGGCAATCCCCTTAATCATAAAATCAATATCTTCAAAAGTTAGT
This sequence comes from Nanobdellota archaeon, assembly GCA_018830905.1. Classification (GTDB taxonomy): domain Archaea; phylum Nanobdellota; class Nanobdellia; order Pacearchaeales; family GW2011-AR1; genus ASMP01. The sequence goes on along the minus strand of JAHJRM010000050.1, from coordinate 3,223 downwards.
TCTTCCCAAAACTTCTCCTGCATAACTCTTTTAACTTCTTCAGATTTATTTCTCACAGCTTCCAAATTACTCTCCCATATATTCATAACCCTTTCTTCAATAAACTCTCTTATTTTATCCACACCTTCAACATCACTTTCTTTTACACACTTAAACAAATCAGTACACTTAGAAATAAAACTTTGAACTTTCCCATTCCAAAATTCAGAGAATTGCATTAAAGGAGCAATTTCCTCTTTTAGTTCTTTAACATGCTTTTCTAAATTATACTTCCTAGCAATAATCTTTTTTATAATTGGAACCTTTTCTTTAACAATAAAAGACTTCTGATCTATTTTACTAACTTTTTCAACAATATCTTTTTCAATAACTTCCTTTTCCTTTTTACTCAACTTCTTTTCTAAGAGTTCCACTTCTTTTCTAAAAATTTTAACTCTAATATCTTCTGAAAATTTCCTACTATCTGCCTGTTCTAACTGGTGTTCTTCTATATTTGAAAAATCTCCAAACATAAAATCAAGAATCCTAAAATCTTTCTTATCAGGGATCCCTTCATATTTAGGTAAATACTGTATATGTGAAGGACTAACTGCCCCCTTATTCCTTGTTCCTCTTCCAAGCATCTGCCAAAATCTTATGTGTGAAAATACTGGAACAACAAAAACCAAATTGCAAAGTTCAGGGAGATCAATTCCTGTATCTAATACGCCAACAGATAGAGCAACTCTTGGACTTGAATCTTTAATGAATCTATTAACCTCGTCCATGTATCTATCTTTATCAGAAGTTATAACTTTAACATCATCAGCTAAATTTGGATATAGATTTTTAAAAGTCCTCCAAAGTTCATTTGCATGTTGTATATTAACACAAAAGAAAATTGTCTTACACGGTTTATCATCATCTGTTTTATAGCAACGAGCCATAAATTCTTTAACAATTAATTCATTAGTTTTCTGGTCTGTAAAATACTTCGCATATTTTGTTCCTGGAACTTGAAAACTATCGGGTTCTAAATTTTGTTTAATTAAATCTGTCCTTAACTCTTTATCTAACTTAATGCCTTCAATCCCTAACCCCATAACTTCAGTACTAATCATTTCAGCATCATAAGGGACTAAAACACCATCCTTAACTGCTTCATCATAACTATACTCCACAGTTGGCTTTCCTCTTTCACATTCAAATAAATCGTAAGTATTTCTATCTTCATTTTTTGAAGGGGTAGCCGTTAAACCTATCTTAAATGAATCAAAATATTTCATCACATAATTGTTCTTATCATAATAAGATCTATGAGCTTCATCAAAAATAATCAAATCAAAAAAACCAGAACCAAACTTCTGGAATTTATAACCTCCTTCTTTTTCTTTAGCCATTAAAGTTTGAACTGTAGAAACATAAAATCTTTTGTGTTCATCAAAACCTTGTTCATTCATTAAACACGAAATCCCTGGTTCAAAGAATTTCTGAAAACCCATCTTATAAGCTTGTTGACCTAAAGCAATCCTATCAACAACAAATAAAACATTTTGCACATGTCGGGATTTAACTAGAGCATCTACAAGGGCCATTGAAACTCTTGTCTTCCCTGTGCCAGTAGCCATATTAATCAAAGCATTTCTCCTCCCCGTTGCAAAATGATTTAAGACTTGTTTAACTATTTGAATACTTTTTGATCTATCAACAATTTCTTTATTAGTTTCTATTTCGGTTAGATCTCTTCTACTATTGAATAAATCTAATTTTCTTTTTAGATCTTTTTGTGAAAAAGGTCCAGCGACTTCTCTCATTGGGTAACCTTTTTCTTTAATATACCATTTTCTACCATTCGTTAAGAAAATAAAAATAGGATGTTCTATCTTGGATTCTATATCATTCTGATATGTTGTTGCTTGAATACTTCCTTTCTCAGGATCTAATGAAAATCTTTTTGCTTCTATTATGGCAATAGGATTTTGATGCTCATCAACTAGCACATAATCTATAAATCTATCAACTCCTTTCTCAATAGAATTAGCAAATGGTTTGTATTGTCTTTTATTAAAATCTGATTTTACAGAATTAATCTCTCTTTTAATATAATCTTCTTTCCATCCTTCTGCTTTCAATGATTCATCTATGTATTTCTCTCTTGTTTCTTTTTCAGATAAATCTACCATAAAAGATTAAGTCTAAGAGCATATTAAAAATCTTCCCTCCATCTCATCAAAACTTAAAAACCCCACACATCTTTTGTTTTGGTTTGGAGGTTCTTAATTTATAAAATTTATAATATGGAGGAGATATTAAAGAGATATTTTGGTCATGAAGAGTTTCGGCCGACGCAGAGAGAGGTTATTGAGAAGGCCATGGAGGGGAAAGATGTTTTGGCTGTGATGCCGACGGGCGGCGGGAAGTCGTTGTGTTATCAGATTCCTGCGCTTAAACTTCCTGGGCTGACTATTGTTATCTCTCCTTTGATTTCTTTGATGAAGGATCAGGTTGATGGACTTAAGGCTAACGGGATTCCTGCAGAGTATATCAATTCTTCACTTTCTTCTTTGGAGGCTTTGAATATTGAGATGGGAATTATGAATGGCGAGATAAAACTATTGTATATCGCTCCTGAGCGATTGAATTCTTCTAGCTTTATGAGTTTGATTCGATTGTCCGAGATAAGTCTGATTGCCGTCGATGAAGCGCATTGCATTTCGGAATGGGGGCATGATTTTCGTCCGAGCTATAGAGGGTTGAAATCTTTGAGAGAACTTTTTCCAAATACACCTGTTATGGCTCTTACTGCTACTGCTACAGAGAGGGTTAGAGATGATATAGTAAGTGAGTTGGGATTGAAAGAACCAGAGATTTTTGTTTCTAGTTTCGATAGAGAGAATTTGAATTTGATTGTTTCATATAAGAAGGATTCCTTTGATAAGATTGTTGATTTGCTTAACGAGAGGAAGGGAGAGTCAGCGATAATCTATTGTTTCTCTAGGAAAGATGTTGAGAACATTGCGAAGAGGTTGAAGGAAAAGGGTTTTAGCGTTCTGCCGTATCACGCGGGTTTGGATGGAGAGGTTCGGAAAAAGAATCAGGATTTATTCATTAAAGATGATGTTCATATAATCGTGGCCACGATTGCTTTTGGGATGGGAATTGACAAATCCAATGTTAGATTGATTGTGCATCACACTTTTCCAAAGACGCTCGAGGGTTATTATCAGGAGATTGGTCGTGCTGG
>JAHJRM010000049.1 GCA_018830905.1 Nanobdellota archaeon | reverse complement strand
GCTGCATATCTGTTGGCATTTCCATTTTGTATTTTTTAGAGAATTTTATAATAATTCAATCTACTTTAATTCTCGGTAACTATCTTTCTTATCAACCGAAATCTAAAGAATTAAGACATTTAAAAGGTTTTTGGTGATGATTTTAAGTTAATATCTATGACCAAAAATGATTTTTTTCTAAGTATACAATTTTAGTTTCAGAGTTATAAGAAAAAACAATCCTCAACTTCCCAATTCTTATTCTGCAATACTCTTCTAAGGGATAGCGCAGATGTTTATATCTTTCTGGATTTTTAGAAACCTCTATAAATTTTTTTCTTGATTCTGCTTTGAAGATTTTTATCTAATTTCCTAAAATCCTTTTCAAATTGTTTAGAAGAAAGAATTCTATAATTCATCAAAACTTGCAACATCACTCTTACTTATTTCTTCTTTAGATTTTTTCAGTGAAGCCATGAATTCGGGATCACTCGCAAGTTCAATAGATTCAAGTTTTAGGAGTAAATCCTCTACCTGTTCTCGCAGGTCTATTATAACTTCTCTCTCGATTTGTTTTGCTTCCATACAAAGTCACAGAATTTGAAAATATTTAATCCTTTCCCCTTAATCCCTTCAACGTTCCGCTAACCCTCTCAACAGAGATCTCCTCGGGCCAAATCGCAAAACACGCCCGAACAGAATCAACCATTTCTCTGTTAACATAAACAACAGCATTATCCTTATTCTTCTTCACCCAGCCGAATCCTGTTTTGGACATTCCAATCGTTCCGATACCTTCAAGAATAGCTTTCTGCACGTCTTTCACTTCTCCACGAACAAGAAGATACCTCTTATTCTCTCGCATTGTTGGCTTCAACGACTTCATAAAAAAACAAAGAGACCTAGGTTTTTATATTTTGATATTAATCAGATTCCAAGTCACGGGGCATTTTTCCTTCTTCTAAGATTATTCCATATTGAAGCATCTCTGCAACAGTTAATCTAGGGAAGCCTTCAAAACCATTATCAGATTGATTGTTCGCAGGTGCAGATTGTTCCTCAGGATCTTTTACATAATAAGCATGGAATATTGGAACTCCTTCAATTTTTTTGACCCAGTAAACTTGTCCTTGGCCGTTGTTTCTTTTTTTTTAAAGTATATGCCTCAGCAATACATCCAAATTGTCTAAAGCTATTAGCAAAAAAGGTATATGGATTAACGTGGCTATCTAATGTTATCATTAAACTTCCTTCTTATTTTAATTTATAAATTTTCCCCCAAACCTTTTAAACCACCTGTTCTAAATAATATAAAAGAAGAGGTTATAGAGATTAACATAATGAGGCAAATTAAATTGGAGTTAAAGGCAAAAGTCCTTAGATAGATAATCAATGGAAGTATGCACTGTAGGCGGTTACGAGGAAGTTGGAAAAAACATGACTGCTGTGAAAGTTGGCGAGGATGTTTTTATTTTTGACATGGGTTTGTGCATTCCTGGGATAGTTGAACTCCAGGAAGAAGACTTTTTAGAACAAGCTTCAAGAAATAGAAATAATCCTAAAGCTAAAAATGATTTTGGTCCAAGAGGACGAACCCCTCTACCTACAGAGGAAAGGCTTAGGGAATTTGGAGCAGTACCCGACGATAGAGTCTTAGACAAGCTAGGATGGAGGGACAAGGTCAGGGCAATTTTCATAGGTCACGCACACCTCGACCACGTTGGAGCTGTTCCTTACTTGATACACAGATACCCTAATGTTCCAATATACGCTTCACCATTTACTATGAAATTTCTAGAAACAATTCTAAAGAATGAAAAAATAAAATTTAACAACCCTCTAAAAACTATTAAACCAGACTCCTCACAAACAATAAAGGGAAAAACTAGTTCTTACACTGTAGACTTTATCCACACGACGCACTCTATATTAGACTGTACTTTTTTAGCTCTTCACACTCCAAAAGGAATTTTCTTTTATGCACTTGACTTGAAGTTTGATAATCATCCAACAATGGGCGAACCTCCAAACTACAAGAAGATGAAAGAAATTGGGAAAAAAAATGTTAAGGTTTTGGTTTTGGATTCACTTTACTCTAACACCGAGAAAAAACCTGGAAGCGAAACGGTGGCAAGACATCTTTTAGAAGATGCAATCTCAAAAGTTCAAAATTCAAGGGGAGCAATCTTCATAACAACATTTTCCTCACACATTGAAAGATTAAATAGCATAGTTGAATTTGCAAAGAAGACTGGAAGAGAAATAATTTTCCTTGGGCGAAGTCTAAATAAATATGTCGAGGTCGCAATAGCGATAAACAAATGCCCTTTCAAAAATAACGTCAAGCTAGTCAAATACAGAAAACAGATAAATTCAACTCTTGCAAAAATAAGCAAGAATCGGAACAAGTATCTAGTCGTTTGTACAGGACATCAGGCAGAAGAAAATTCTATGTTAGACAGAATAGCTAGGGGAGAAACTCCATTTGAATTTAAAGAAGGAGATAATTTGATTTTCTCATCCTCGATAATTCCTGTTCCAATAAATATTGCAGCGAGGGCCAAAATGGACGGTAAACTGAAAAGAATTGGTGTCAGGATTCAAACAGACGTTCACGTCCATGGGCATGGAAGTCGTGAAGACATGAGAGACTTGTTAAGAATGGTAAGGCCTAAACATGTGATTCCATCTCACGGATCCCTCTTGCAAGAAACGCCTTTGATTGAACTAGCTACAGAATTTGGATATAAATTCGGAGAAAATTCACACCTCTCTTCGAATGGCAAAGTTCTGAAATTTGATTAATGTGGGAAATGATTTTTAAACTAGTTCTCCATCTTAATACAAAGAGGTTAGTAATCATTAATTATTTTTATGGCAAAAGAAGATATTGTTGAAGGTCTAAGATATGCACTAGCAAAAGGCGAAACTCTTGATAGTGCAATGATGAGTTTTTTTAACTCAGGTTATACTAAAGAGGAGATTGAAGATGCTGCAAGAATTTTACAAGCACCCCAAGCTTTTCCAATAGTTCAACAACCGACGAATCCCACTCCACAAGCTCCTGCACAAGCCCCAATTCAACAAGAAGTTGTCACAAGCCAGGGCTACCAACAGTTGACTCAAGATCCGATAATGCCCAGTCCGACACAAAAAATATCTGCGTATGGCGCCCCCCATCATTCATCAGGAAAGGCAGTAACAATTGTACTCTTCCTCCTATTATTAGTATTACTTGGAATACTGGTATCGGTATTCTTATTCAGAACAGAAATATCTAACTTCTTAAGTGGATTTTTATAATTAGCCTTAAGCACTATATCGAAGGAGGGGTTGATAAGGGGAACCTTCGGTTCCCTTTATATCACAATCAATCTTGTTTAGAAAGTATGAGTCTTTTTGATTTGTCAAACAAAGAGTTATTTGCTCACTACGTTCGCAATCGTAGGGGGACTTCCCCCCCAACAAGTCACCCCCTTTTAAGTTACTTGCTCACTACGTTCGCAAATTAAGCTAATATTAACTAGACAAACGTAGACTTATGGTTATTACTTTTTGAATATCGAGCGACTTTGGAGCGAGACAAATTTAAGGGAAGGGTGACTTGTTAGGGGAACCATCGGTTCCCATACGACGAGCGACTCCGAAGCGAGACAAACTAAATAGAAATTGTTTGTTGAACAAAGCCATCACAATCAATTTTATATACCTCTCGCTTTATCTAGTTTAAATACTCAATTTAAAAATGGTGAGATTTGCACACATAGCGGACGTTCATTTAGGCGGATGGAAACAACAACCCCTTCAAGAACTGAATATGGATTCTTTTCGGAAAGCAATTAAAACCTGCATTGAACAAAAGGTCGACTTCACAATCATGGCGGGAGATATCTTTGACTCAGCGTTTCCGCCGATAGACACCTTGAAGGAAGCATTCAGAGAATTTCGGAGATTAAAAGAAGCAGGCATACCCTGTTTTATTATAGCAGGATCCCACGATTATTCCGTCTCTGGAAAAACATTCTTAGATGTTCTTGAAAAAGCAGGGTTCTGTAAGAACGTTACTGATATCGAAGAAAAAGATGAAAAAATAATTCTAAACCCGACAATCTACAAAGGAGTTGCAATTTATGGATATCCCGGGAAGACCTCTGGGTTAGAAATTGCAGATCTTAGGAGAGTAAAACTTAACGAGTCTCCAGGAATGTTTAGAATTTTTATGCTTCACACCACAATTGACAAAGCAAAAGGAACCCTCCCAATAGACGCGTTCGAAACCGACACTGCACCTGAAGCAGAGTATTATGCTCTTGGACACTTGCATATAGATTTTCAATATGAGAATTTTGTATATCCTGGGCCAATCTTTCCAAATAACTTTCAGGAGTTAGAGGATTTGCAATACGGAAGATTTTGTATCATAGACACTGAAGCAGAACCACAACACCGGATAAAGAGGATACCTTTAAAAATAAGAGATGTTCTCATTCTGAACATACAAATAAATGATTCTATTTCTGCAACAAGCAAGATAATATCTGAACTAGAAAAAAATGAACTTGAAGGTAAGGTTATCCTCCTAAGAATAAAAGGAACTCTTGAATCAGGGAAAAATTCTGATATAAAGTTCACAGAAATTGAAGAATTTGCACAGCAGCGAGGGGCGTACTTTGTTTTAAGGAACACGCACGATTTAAAAATGAAGGAAGAAGAATTTGAAATTGAAATAAACGAGTCAAATGATATTGAAGATGAGACCATCAAATCTTATTCTGGACAAAACGACTCTCAATTTAACAAATCCATATCTCAGTTAATGAATGCATTTATCGCAGAGAAACAAGAAGGAGAGACAACAGAAAACTTTACCAATAGGGTGATGGATGATGCAAGAAAAATACTGAAATTTTAAAATGATAATAAGAAAAATTATTTTGAATAATATAAGGAGTTATGAAAATCAAGAAGTCAACTTTCCCGAAGGATCCACACTCCTCTCAGGAGATATAGGGTCTGGAAAAACCTCAATACTTCTTGGAATAGAATTCGCCCTATTTGGATTACAGCCAGGGCAGAGAGGAACTTCTCTTTTGAGAAATGGGAAAAATGAGGGAGGGGTGATGATAAAATTCGAGATAGAAAACAATCTTATCGTAGTCGAAAGAACTCTAAAAAGAGGAAAAACAGTCTCCCAAGATTATTGCGCAATCACTATTGATGGACAAAAACGAGAACTTTCTGTAACAGAATTAAAAGACAAGATACTAGAGATATTAAGTTACCCTAAAGAATTTTCAAAAAAACAAAACCTCCTCTACAAATTCACAGTATATACTCCTCAAGAAGAAATGAAACAGATTATCATGGAAGATCCGGAGGTTCGCTTGAACACCCTAAGACATGTATTTGGAATAGACAAATATAAAAAAATAATCGAAAATGCATCTCTCTTTGCATCTAAACTTCGCGAAGAGAAAAGAATGTTAGAGGGTGTAATAGAAAATTTAGAACAAGACAAATCTAATCTTGTATCTAAGGAGAGAGAGGTAGAATCTGATGTAGAAAGCTTTGCAATCCTCGAGAAAGAATTAATCCTAAAAGAATCTGAAAGGAAACTTGTTCAAGAAGAAAAAGAGTCAATAGAAAAAAAAATTGAAGAAAGAAATACCCTAAAACAAGAAGTCGAAAAGGCAAAGATAACTGTCTTGCACAAAAACGAATCTCTTGCAAGCAATAGGAAAATAGTCGAACAGCTAGGCACCCAAATAGAAGAATTTTCAAAAATAGAATTCGACGAAAACGAAATTCCTAAATTAGAATCTCTTGCAGAATCTATTCAAAAAGAGCGGGAAAAATTGGGAGAGGAAAATGTTCAGATTGCTTCTAAAATAAGTTCTTTAAATATAAAGATTAGAGATAAAGAAAATCTAAAAACAAAGATTAGTGGACTTGAGCTCTGCCCAACTTGCCTGCAAGATGTCAATTATGTACACAAAAGCAATATAATAAATTCCTTTGATTCAGATATTTCCGAAACAAAAAAAGATCTTGAGACTCTTGAATTTGAAAGAAAAAAAGTTTTGGATTTTCTCTCGGAGATAAATGAAAAACTATCTTCGACGGAAAAGAAGATACAAGAACAGAAGATACTAAAATTAAGGACAATCGAGATTGAAGAAAAGAGGAAGCGTTTAGAAGATTTGACTAAATCAAATGAATCTCTGAAAAATGATATAATTCTCCTTGACAGCCACACTAAAAGACTTAGTGACTCCATTTTTGCACTGAACAAGTTTGAGAATATATTTGAAGAAAACAAAATGAAACTGGATAAAGCGCTGAATGCTGAGAGGATGGTCGAGATTAAAGTTGCTGAACTTAAACGAGAGATAGAATTGCTCTCCAGACAGATAGAAGAAATGAAAGAAAGAATCCAGAAAGTAGAAGAGGCAAAAGAGAAGCTTGGAAATATAATAAATCTTGAATCTTGGCTATCCAAAAATTTCATTCCATTAGTTTCTCTAGTGGAAAGAAACGTGATGATAAAACTTAAAACAGAGTTTTCAAATCTTTTTTCAAAATGGTTCTCAATGTTAGTTCCAGAAAATTTTGAAGCAAGATTCGACGAAAACTTTACACCTATAATAGAATTTCAAGATTACGAAATAGATTACTCTTATCTCTCTGGGGGGGAAAGGACTGCGATAGCGCTCTCGTATCGTCTGGCACTAACACAAGTCGTAAACTCCCTTCTTGGAAGAATAAAAACAAAGGACATAGTCATTCTTGACGAGCCGACAGATGGATTCAGTGATGTACAATTAGACAAAATAAGAGATGTTCTAAAACAACTCAACTCGCGACAACTAATCATAGTCAGTCACGAACAGAAGATAGAGGGATTCGTTGAAAATGTGATAAGGTTCAGCAAAGAACACGGGACCTCAAGAATCGTTTCAGAGAGTTTTGTCTAATTAACAATTACCTTTCTGGTCTAAGATCTCTCACTTTTTCCAAATCACCTAGACGATAACCTCTGGTCACTTCTGCAAGTTCTTTTCTAGTTGGATGATACAAAACTGAATTTCCATTTGAACGGAAGTCCGAAGTTTTGCGGTAGCATTTTCCCTCGACCCAACCAAGAAGGTTTCTCTCCATTTATGTTAAGGGAATTTCTCCTTCTTCTAAGAGATGAGTATTTGGATTGACAAACACATGCCTTCCATGGGGCTTATATGAAGTATCATTTATAACACGACCTCTGAAAAGTGTAAGTTTTCTAACAATTCCAGTTCGTTCATCAATGACTAATTTCTCACTTATCATTTAACAAAATAGTTTCTATAATATTTAAAGATTTTTATGATACACACAATAAGAATCTTTGGATTATATCTTCCATTTTGCGAGCATTAGCGAGCACTAATCTTTAGGAAAAACCCTAACAGAAAACTTTATAAAATCTATTATCTCACAAAATCTAAGGTTGATTCTAGAAAAATTAGCGAGGATACCAGTTTGCAATTATATAAAATGGATTCAGAGTTAAAAAATTCGATTTTGAAAACAGGAACGACAATACTTGGTATTGTCTGTAAGGACGGAATTGTCATGGCTGCCGATAGGCAGTCCACAGCAGGAACTGTAGTTCTAAACAAGAAGTCTGAGAAGATAGTAAAAATCAACGACTATATCATTGTATCTGGGACAGGAATGGTTTCAGATATAAAGAGGGTCGAGAAAGTTCTCTTTGCAGAGCTAAAATTGAAAGAACTACGCTCAAAATCTAGGCCTACTGTTAAGCAGGCAGCAAACCTTTTAGCAAATATACTTTATGCAGGAATAAGACAACCTTCAATGTTGCCAACTCAGGCAGGATTCTTAATTTCTGGGTTTAACGACGATGGGTCTTCGGAACTTTATACTGTAGAACCTGCCGGAAGCACTGTAAAAGTAGAAGATTATGACGCAAACTTCGGCTCAGGAATGCCATATGTTCTTGGCCTACTTGAAAGAGCATACAAGCCAGGACTAAGTATCAAAGAAGGAGTAGAACTCGCACAAGAAGCAATAAAATCCTCAACTCAGAGAGATATAGGCTCTGGGTATGGAATGGATATTTTCACAGTCACTAAGTCGGGAATCTCCAAAGTAGTAGACCAAGAGATTATTCTTGAATACAAAAATAAAGGAAAGTGATACTAAAAAGGTTAGTTAAATGACAGATATTCTTAAACATATAACGGAGAAGTTGCGAGATGTTACAGAAGCAAACTTTGAAGGGGCAAACATCGTCGTTTACACAGATAATGAAAAGCTTTTCCGAGAAGGAGAGCCAAAGATTAGAGAAGCAGTGGATGAATTGAAGAAGAGGATTGAGCTTCGCGCGGACCAAAAGATTTTACCAGAACAAGAGAAAACAAGAGAAGAGATTATTCGAATTGTTCCTGAAGATGCAGAAATAACTAATATTATTTTTGATTTTCATAGAAGCATCGTCGTGATAGAAGCTAAAAAACCTGGGATTGTGATTGGAAAACAAGGATCTGTTCTAGAAGAAATAAAAAAGACAACTTTATGGACGCCACAAGTCCGAAGATCTCCAGCAATTAAAAGCAAAATCACAGAAAACATAAGAGAAGTTCTTTATGATAACAATAACTACAGAAGAAAATTCTTGAATGAAATTGGAAAGAAAATTTACAAAGAGTGGAACCCTGAAAAAGTAGAGGAGTGGGTTAGATTAACTTTCCTCGGAAGTGCACGACAGGTTGGTCGAAGCTGTCTCCTTCTTCAAACACCAAATTCTAAAATCCTGCTTGATTGTGGGATTGACGTTGCATCACACGGAAATGATAAATATCCAATAATGGACATCCCTGAATTTGACATAAGAACTCTTGATGCAGTAATCATAAGCCACGGACACCTTGACCACGTCGGACTTCTACCCTATCTTTACAAAATGGGTTACAAGGGACCAACATACATGACATATCCAACAATGGATCTTGCAGCGCTAATGTCTCTGGACTTCATAGGAGTTGCCTACAAACAAGCAACTACACCACTATTCAGTTCTAAGGATATAAAGGAAATGGTTAAGCATACCGTCTGCTTGAACTATAACGAGGTTACAGATATCGCTCCAGATGTAAGAATCACAATGTATAATTCAGGGCACGCCCTCGGAAGTGCAATGGTTCACTTCAATATTGGAAACGGATCGCACAACTTCCTTTACACAGCAGACTACAAGTATACAAAAACAAGACTTCTAGATCCTGCGGTAACAAGTTTCCCAAGAGTAGAATCTGTTTTGACCGAAGCTACTTATGGGTCTAAGGTTGACATTCTTCCACCAAGAATTGAATCTGAAGAAAAAATGATTGAACTAGTAAAGAAAACTATAGATCGTGGAGGGAAGGTTTTAATTCCAGAACTGGGATTGGGGCGTGCACAAGAAACTATGTTAATTCTCGAGGATGCAATTAATGCCGGAAAACTAGATAAAATTCCAATTTACATAGACGGAATGATTTGGGACATAAATGCAATCCACACTGCATATCCAGATTTTCTAAGTGCCAATGTTCGTTCCTCGATATTCCAAGACCAGAATCCTTTTGTTTCAGAGATCTTCTCAAGAGTAGGTTCTCCTCAAGAGAGAAGGAACGTGGTTGAGGGTGGCCCGTGTGTCGTTCTTGCAACTTCTGGAATGCTTGTCGGAGGAGCTTCTGTAGAATATCTAAAAGAATTTGCAGGAAACGAAATAAATTCGATTATCTTTGTCTGTTATCAAGGAGCAGGATCCCTCGGAAGGCAAGTTCAAGAAGGATTGAAAGAAACTAAAATGATGGTGAATGGAAGAGAAGAAAGTGTAATAATCAATTTAGAGATTCATACTATTAGTGGTCTAAGTGCTCACGCTGGAAGAAATGAGATAATGTCTTTCTTTAATAACATGAGGCCAAAACCCAAGAGAATTATGATTAACCACGGAGAAGTTTCAAAATGCTTAGATCTTGCATCCGCACTTTACAAAGTCAATCACGTTGAAACAAATGTACCAAGAGTTCTAGACACATTGAGGTTAAAGTAGTTTAAATTTAAAAACCTCTTTCTCTATTTAGCAGCATGAAACACAATTTTAAGATAACTGCAATTCTCTTAACGATGTTTCTGATTACCCAATTAATAGGGGTCTATGTTGTAGGATACTACCTCGAAGACGAGAACACCCTCCCTTTTGGTTTGGAACCTCCACAGCCAAAAACTAATACTGAATACTCTGGCCTTTTCATAACAATAATCGTGGCGTTCATCTTTGCAATTGCAATATTCTTCTTACTGACTAAATTTAAGGTAGAGTTTATTCTCCGACTCTGGTTCTTTGCGGTGGTTACGATTGCACTCTCCATCACATTTATGAGTTTTGTCTCAGGGTTCCTACCAAGGGCCTTAATAATTTCAACTATCGCAGCACTTGTCCTAGCATTCGTTAAGATATACAAGCAGAGTTTCATAATACACAATGCTACAGAATTACTAATCTATCCAGGACTCGCAGCTGTTTTCGTTCCAATCTTAAATGTGTACACTATCTCAGCACTCCTAGTGCTAATCTCAATATATGACATGTGGGCAGTTTGGCATTCAGGCATTATGCAAAAAATGGCTAAATATCAGATCGATAATTTGAAAGTTTTTTCAGGATTCTTTGTCCCTTATGTCTCTAAAAAAACTAAAGAGAAAATAAAAATGTGGAAGAAAACGCTTTCAAAAAAGGATTTAGGAAAGAAGAGAGTAAGGGCGAATGTAGCAATACTCGGGGGTGGCGACGTAGTCTTCCCAATTATAACTGCAGGAGTCATGCTTAAAACTTTAGGATTGGGCTCGGCACTTCTCGTCATAATTGGAGCCGCACTCGGCTTAGGATATCTATTCTTCTTTTCAGAAAAAAAGAAATTCTACCCTGCAATGCCTTTCATCACAACAGGAATTTTCTTAGGTATGGCAATAAGTTATCTCGTTTTCTAATCTGTACCCACTTGAAAAGAACAACATATAGAAAGATTTATAAATCGTTTTGAGGATTGATTAATATGGAACACGAACAATTACCAGAGAAATATCGGTGTCTTATTGTTAGCGAAGAGCGTGGAACACAGAGAGTTTTAATACATGTTGGAGAATATCAATCTCTTGGAGAGTATCTAACTTATCTGAGAGGTATAGAGAGCGAAGGGCATAAGGTTCGTCATGTTTTTGGACCAACTCTGAGTCTGGATATGCAACTAGAGAGTATTAGTGCGCTAGGAAGATTCCAAGATAAGCCATTACCCGAAATTTCAACAGAACTAGATGAAAGAATTGATGACTTCAGAAAAAAAATAGTTGGAAGAGAAAAATAAAATGCTCGTAAAACAAGAACTTCTAAACAAAATAAGAGACTACTTCGGACTTAATATCTATGAGACAAAAGTCTGGCTAGCTCTGCTCGGAAAAGGTGTAGCTTCTGCAGGGCAAATAGCACAAATTTCAAATGTCCCCCGTTCAAGAACTTATGACGTTCTAGAAAGTCTAGAAAAGAAAGGGTTTGCAATAGTAAAACTCGGGAAGCCTGTGAAATACATCGGAGTAAAACCTCATCTTATTATTGAAAAACTAAAGAACAATGTAAAGAGCGAAGCCGATGAGAAAATGGTCTCTCTTTCCAGTATAAAAGAAACAGACGAGTATGCAAAACTAGAGGAATTCTATAAAGAGGGTTTGAGCCCTATGAAGAGGGAAGATCTATCTGCCGCATTGAAGGGAAGATCTAACATCTCCAGTTATCTTAAAGAAGTTTTGAGAAATGCAGACAAGGAAGTCATAATTTGCACAAACGCCGAGGACGTAAACTCAAAACTAAAACTCTTCAGCCAAACAATACACGCGCTCCAAAAAGAAGGTATAGACATTAGGATTGCACTGTCTGGAAACGAGGCACTAATAAAAAAGATAAGCACAGATTTCCAAACAAAGATAAAGAAAATTGATATTGAAGCAAAATTCTTCATAGTCGATAGAAAAGAGATTTTATTTTATTTATCTAGAGAACAGACAGAAAAAGACAAAGACGACACGGCAATCTGGATAAACTCTGAGTTTTTTGCACAAGCGTTCGCGGCTTTATTCGAGAAGGCTTGTTAAAATTAGTCAGTATCAAAATTCTATTTTTTTAGACTACAAGAACCTTTTTAACTAATATTAATCTCTGGAAATATGGGAGGGAGTGCCGGAGTGGTCAAACGGGCAGCCCTTAAGTCGAGCGAGTTTGTGGTAGAGACTATCGTTTGATATTCAATATCTCGTGCGGACTCGGAAGATAGGCTGTGGCTTAGTGCCTACGCAGGTTCGAACCCTGTCTCCCTCATGATTAAACTTAAAATAGGCTAGCTACGCTCGCAATTCATCCAACAGTTAACTAAAAATCAACGCGGAGCAATAAATCGCCAACGATTAGGGATGGTAATGTCTCTTCTAAAAACGACAAAAATCTTTATTAACCTCTCTCCCCTTCTTGAAACATGAAAAAAGTTGTGGTAAAAATTCTTAAAAAAGCTCTAAAAGAAAAAGATATTTCTATGAAAGACGATGAGCTGGAGAAATTAATTGAAATCCCACCTTCTACAGACCTGGGCGATTTTGCATTTCCTTGCTTCTTTCTTTCAAAACAACTTCATGACAGTCCACAACAGATTGCGATAGAATTAAGAGAGAAAATAGGTGAACCCCCAAGCACAGATTTTGAAGACATACAAACAGAAGGCCCTTACATAAACTTCTTTCTCAATAGAAAAAGTCTAGCACGACAAGTCGTGTGGGACGTCATAACACAAAAAAAGAATTATGGAAGATCTGAATTAGGAAAGAACAAGAAAGTGGTTGTGGAATTCTCTTCACCGAATATCGCAAAACCATTTGGAATAGGGCATCTTCGCTCAACAATTATCGGAAACTCTCTAGCAAACATACACGAGTTCACAGGACATAATGTTGTCAGATTAAACTATCTTGGAGACTGGGGGACGCAATTCGGGAAACTCTTGTTTGGATATGAAAAATTCGGTAACGAAAAAAAACTTCAGAAAGACCCTATAAAACATCTAATGGAAGTTTATGTAAAATCAAACAAGAAGGCTTACGAAAAAAAAGCAAGAGAAGAATTCAAAGCCTTGGAAAATGGAAACAAAAAATCATTAATGCTCTGGAAACTTTTCAGAAATTTCAGTCTAGACGAATTCAATAAGTTGTACAAAAAAATGGGAATAACCTTCGATTCAATCGAGGGAGAGTCTGATTACAGTAAAAAATCTGGAGAGATCCTAGAAATGCTAAAAGAAAAAAATCTCCTCAAAAAAAGTAGAGGAGCCTATGTTATTGACCTTACTCCATACGGACTCGAGCACGCAATAATTGAGAAGAGTGATGGGACAACTATCTATATGGCCAGAGATCTCGCCGCAGCCATTGACAGATACAAAAGATACAAATTCGGAAAAATGATTTATGAAGTCGGAAGAGAACAAGAACTTTATTTCAAGCAACTATTCAAAATATTAGAACTCCTTGGATATAAATGGGCAAAAGACTGTGTTCATGTTTATCACGGGCACTACCTCGGAAAAAACAAAAAGAAATTCTCAACTAGGAAAGGTAAAACTGTTTTCATGGAAGACGTCCTAGAAGAAACAACTTCTCTTACACGAAAAGAGATTACCAAAAGGACAAAGAAAATATCCAAAAAAGAGTTGGAAGACCGAGCTCTAAAAGTAGCGATTGCCGCAATATTTTATGGGGATTTGAAAAACAATCGAGCGAACAATATAGTCTTTGATCTAAAGAAATTCACATCCTTCGAGGGTGACACCGGACCGTACATACTTTATAGCTATGCGAGGGCTAGTTCAATTCTTGAGAAAGCACCAGAGCAAAAAAAATTCGAAGTTCACGAACTCGAAGAAAATGAAATCGCACTTGCCAAAAAATTAAAAGATTTTCCAGAAGTGGTTCTAACAGCAAACAGAACTCTAAACCCCTCCATTATAGCAAATTATTCTTATCAACTAGCACAGACTTTCAATGAGTTCTATCACTCTTGCAAGGCCATCGGGTCGGAAGAAGAAGCATTCAGACTAGCACTTATTCAGTCTTTTAGGCAGGTACTTAAGAACTCACTAAAACTTCTTGGCATAGAAATTCTTGAAGAAATGTAGCTGCAAATCATTGGTCATGTTTTTAAACTTGTTATATAAATAATTTTATGGGAAAGTTAGTATTTGATAGCTCGGGAAGACTTCTTGGATTAAGTAAAAAAGGAAGTGAACAAAAATTACAAACTTCAGAGTCTCTTGAATTTCTAAAAGAAGATTCTTCAAATAAGATGGGAAACATTTTTGAAAAAGATTTCTGGAGTCTTAAGGAGGACGGTTCTACTTTAGATCCTTTAATGTTCTCTAACGGGAAATCACAAGAAGATGTTGTCAAAGAAATTCATTCTTTAATAAAAGGGGGAAAGAAAATAATATTTCTTCACGGAGCCTGTGGGACCGGGAAAAGCGCAATCGCATTAAATCTCGCACGCCTCTTTGGGAAAACATCTGTAGTTGTTCCAGTAAAAACCCTTCAAACACAATACGAGAAAGATTATTCTCATAAAAAACAAATCATAAGTCTCTTTGGAGAAAAATTAAAAATTGCTATGATTACTGGGAGAGATAATCACGATTCCATAATAAAATCGGGAGTCTCTTGTGCAGATCCTTTTCTCCCAGATACAATTAAAATAAATGAAAAGAATTTTAGGCAGGTTCAGGAATACTATGAGGCGAACCCTTTCATAAGAAGCAAGGAGATTGGAGACCTAAACAAGCTGCGAAGAATATCTATTGCCCCCTCAAACCCTCACTGGAGCCCCATAATACAATCCGAATACGGAGTAAATCACCTAACTGATTCAAAAAAATATGAATATGAGGGCTGTGACGGAAAGAAATATATTTTTTATCACAGAAAATCCGGATGCTCATATTATGACCAGTATCTAGCTTACAAAAAAGCAGATGTGATAATTTTCAACTCAGCAAAATACATTTCTGAACTCTCAATTGGAAGAAAACCCAAAACGGAAGTGGACATAATCGACGAATCGGATATTTTTTTAGACAGTTTCTTCGAGCAGTCGGAATTAAATTTAACAAGGCTTTCAAATGCACTAGGAACACTAACTGTTGAACAACCTTCTTCAAAAGAATCAATAAGAGAGATACTCATGTTAATAAATCTGGAAGAGAAAAATAAGAGAGCAACAGGTGTGGATGAATCAAAGATATTCAAGATAGATGAAACCAATATAAAAAAGATTCTTCAAATAGTAGGTTCAGATTCTGATCTTCAAACAGAGATTTCTATCGACGAGCTAAACTATTCAAACAAAGCAGTTGAAACCTCAAAAAATTTTTCTGGAACATCTGAAGGAGTTTATCTGACTTATAGGAGGGAGGACGAAAATTTATTTGTTAAAATTGTAAGCACGGATCTTTCATATAAAACAAACGATCTCCTCTCAAAAACAAAAGCAATAGTTTTCATGTCTGGAACAATCCACTCAAAAGAAATTCTTGAGAACATTTTCAAAATAAAAGATTATAGTATAGTGGAAGCAGAAACCATGAATACAGGAAACGTAGAAATAGTAATGACTGGAAGAGAGATTGATTGCAGATATTCTAATTTTAGCTCAGGCAAACACTCTCGAGAAGATTATCTCCGAGCTCTTTCTGCATCAGTTTTCAAATCCGAAAAGCCCACACTGATACATGTGCAGTCCTTTCAAGATCTTCCTTCCGAAGATGAAAAAGAAAATTTTAATCTTTCAAACCTGATGACTCGAGAGGATTTAATATTAACTCAAAACAATGATCGTTTCGGAAAAGAAATTGAAGATTTTAAAAAAGGAAAGTTTTCAGAATTATTTTCAACAAGATGTTCACGCGGGGTCGACTTTCCGGGAAAGTCTTGCAATTCAATTATTTTTACAAAATACCCCAATCCAAATGTAAAAGATGTATTCTGGGAAGTCATAAAACAAACACATCCTTCATTCTACTGGGAACTCTATAAAGACAAAGCAAGACGAGAATTCCTCCAAAAAATGTACAGGGCATTGAGGTCTAAAGACGATCATGTCTACATTCTTTCACCGGATTTAAGAGTTCTTGAAGAAGTAAAAAGCCTACAAAATAATAAACAGATTTAAAAATCAAAACTTATTTAAATGAGTCTTTATTAAGAGGAATACAAAAAAGGAGGTAAAAATGGTTCGTATAAAACAGATGAATGAATCTTTCTTTGCAAAGATTTTAAGAGATTTTAATGTCGCTGGAGAACTTATCCGAGCAAGACAGGAAGAAAAAGAAGGTCTTTTAGAAGAATTTGATGCAGAATGCAAACGATTCTTTTTTGGAAAGATTTCAGAAAAGGCTCTTGCTTCTTCAGTCAAAAAGACAAATGATGAACTTTCAAGACTTGATAACAGTATAAGGGAAAGTATGACCCGTGCTAGGAAAGCAGGTGAAAGGGGAATGAAGCTTGTTTCGGCTCAGAGACCCGTAGGATATCGAGCAACTCTTTCAGGAATATCTGGAGGCGGGAAAAAGAAAAAGGCTTCTAGACATGCAAAGAAAAAAACAACTAAAAAGACGAAAGGAAAGAAGAAGTAATCTATCAAATTTTTTTTAATTTTTTTTAAACATTCAAGAATCAAACAAATAAAAGGAGGTTAAAAATGGCATCAAAACAAAACGCAAAAATTTTGAACTTTGTCGCTTGGCTAACGGGTGTTCTGGTTTCTTTATCTGTAGGTTTCGCAATGATTAATGGACCCCTAACACTACCGAGTTGGCTTGGCGGAGCAACTCTTGCAATGATTGTCGGTTGGGTAGTTGTTATAACCACATTGCTCAGCGTAGTCCTAGCAGTAATTAAAAACTAAGATTATTTTATTTTTATTTTTATTTTTTTAATCTTTTTTCTAGTTCTTTTATTATTTTATTAATAATCTACAAATATGTTCAAAGAAATTTTGCAAAAATTATATTCAATCTAAAAAATTATTTAACAGGAGTCATCTCTTTCCACGCAAGGTCAAATAAGTCTTCAAGAGCTTGTGCAAAGAACTCTGTATTTATCCAGACACTAATATCATAATTAGGATGGAACTTTTCATCATCAAGAAGCATGAACATAAGCTGGTTTGAATCAACAATTGCAAATCTAGCCTTGAATTTATCAACATTTCTAACTTCTGCAACCCTCTTAAACTCTCGAGCAACTTTAATATTATTATTATTTATTGGTGCAGCAATCCTAATTTTGATTCCCCTCTTTTTACACTTTTCTAGACTCGGCATTAAGACTTCTAGTTTCCGATTAAGACCTTCTGCAGTTGTAATAATTGTAACTGATTTCTCAGCATCTCTTATTATCATATCCATATGATTATAAATATTCTGTCTACCTTTCAAACTTCCTGAAAGGTCGGTTGGTTCAACAAACTTAATTCCTTTAGTGAACAAAGAATCTAACTCTCCAAGAACCTCATCACCTTTAAGAGTCTCAAGCCTCTTAGATCTATCATTAGCATCCTGCATCAAATTCTTTTTCACTCTCTCGACAACTTCTTCTGGTTTAAGAGCTATGAATTTTATCGGTTTACCGAGCTTCATAACTATGAAACCTTTCTTCTCCAAACTCTCTAAAATATCATATGTTCTTGAACGAGGAACATCCGAAATATTACTCAGCTCCCCTGCGGTCGAAGTCCCTCTTGAAAGAAGCGCAGTCCAAACCTTCACCTCATATAAGTTCAAATCAAAAATCTTCCTAAGTCTACTTAAAAATTCTTCTTTTACTATCATTTTTGTTAATCACCTCGAGTAATTGTCTCTATTCCCTAGAGAGCGAATCTCTTTTTAAAGATTGTTATGATAAAAGAGTACTTCAATAGGATTACCCACGTGTGATAACTATCGACCTCTTTTATGTGATTATTAAATCAGTTTTATTTTTAAACCTTTCCTTAATCTGAATCTTACCCTCGACAAACCTAAATCTTGCTAAAACCAATCTGAAACTCTTTTCCCTTTATCTTAAACTTAGAAGCCATTCCAAAACCCTTCCGATTCGCTCCACCTAAAAAAAATTTCTTAGCGTTAACTCTCTTAGATATATAACTCCCATCTATCTTCTTTAACAAATCTTTATCATTAGATTGTATCACAAGGTCAATAAAATCTTTTTTAACAAGTCCTGCATTTTTTCGCTCTGCTTGAACTTGCCGAACCAATTCACGCGCAAAGCCCTCTGCTTCCAATTCCGGTGTTTGCTCCGTATCTAGTTCAACATTTATTTCTTTAATATTTGAAGAGCCTTCTATATAAGATATTTTTTTAACATTTAGCTGATTTTTAATAATCACATCCTCATCTTTGCCGAGTTTAAAATCTCTCCCAATTACTTTAGCTTTGCTTAACGGCCATCTCAATCCAAGACCTTCTTTATCTCTCTCCTTCAAACCTGAAGAAACGATTTCTCTAACAGTTTCCATTTTACCCAACAATTCTCTATCAACACTCTTCTCGCTAAATGAAGGATAGTCTTCCAGATGAACTGACTTCTTCTTACCTTCTATAGATTGGTATATGCTCTCTGAGACAAACGGAAGAACGGGGGCAATAATCTTTGAGAACTCAATCAACACATATCCCAAAACCTTTCTTGCACTTTTGTCTTCTTCAAATCTATCTCTATTAACTCTGATATACCATGTTGAAAGATCCTCGACAAATCGCCTTAATTCTCCACACATCCTAACAGTATCATACTCTTCAAGATGCTTCTTACTAATAATTCCAAACTCATTCAGTCTTGAAACTATCCACTTATCGGTCACGTCCTTAATAACGGGCTTTCCATATGCCTTCTGACACTCTCCCATCTCATAAAATCTCAATGCATTGTACGCAATAAGAATAACTCTCTTGTAAGCCTCATCAACCCCCTTATCTGAGAAGTTAAGATTTTCTGCATTCATCAACGGGCTAGACATAAGATAAAACCTCAGAGCATCAACGCCATACTTATCAATTAAAATCATAGGGTCTGTAAAATTATTCTTACTCTTACTCATTTTCTGCCCATCCTCTGCAAGAATTGTTCCGGTCGTCACAACATTCTCAAACGGAGCCTCATCAAAAATTATTGCAGACAAAACTAACATGTAATAAAACCACGCTCGGACCTGACCGATGTACTCTGTCACAAACTGCGCGGGAAAACTTGATTCAAACTTTTTCTTGTTTTCAAAAGGATAATGGAACTGAGCAAAAGTCATTGCTCCAGATTCAAACCAGCAATCAAGAACCTCCGGGATTCTCTTAAACTTCTTTCCATTCTTTTCAAGAACAATATTGTCAAGATAATCTTTATGTAAATCTACTTTCCCTTTTAGATTCTTTGCATATTTTTTTAACTCTTTGATACTTTCAATGACAAGAGTTTCACCGTCGTCAGCCATCCAAATCGGAATCGCCGTAGCCCAGTATCTATTCCTTGAAATGTTCCAATCTGGTGCAGTTTCAATCGTATACTTAACTCGACCTTTTTTCAAAAACTCTGGATACCACGCCATCTTCTGGCTCAACTCGAGAACTCTTGGTTTTATCTTTTGAATATTCACAAACCATGCAGGAATTGCTCTGTAAATCAGCTTCGTATCACATCTATAACAGAATGGATACTCATGCTCAATCCTCTTCACTAGGACAACTTTCCCTTGCTTTTTCAAAAAGTCAATAACATCTCCATTTGAATCGTGGACAAACTCTCCCGCAAAATCCAAGACCTCTGAAGTAAACTTTCCTTTATCGTCAACGGGCTGAACAATTTTAATGTCATATTTTTTACATACTTCATAATCATCTTCTCCAAATGCCGGAGCGGTGTGAACAATTCCGGTACCATCCTCGGAACTAACAAAATCACCCAGGATAATCTTAAATGAATTTTTGTTATCCTTGAAATAATCAAACAAAGGTTCGTATTCCTGTCCCTCTAATTTTTTACCATTAATCTCTTTGACAACATCGTACTCTTTCTTTTCCTTGAAGAAATTTCCAACAACATCCTTCGCCAAAATGTAAGTCTCTTTTGTTTTTTTATCTTTAACATAAACATAATCTAGTTTTGGATTAACTGCAAGTGCCAAGTTTGAGGGTAGGGTCCAAGGAGTTGTTGTCCAAGCGAGAGCATAAGCATCCTCATTCTTCAATTTGAATTTCACAACTACAGAATCTTCCTTTACATTTTTATAGGAATTATCCATTGCGATTTCTGCTTTAGCTAAGGGTGTAGAACATCTCGGGCAGTACATCAAAATTTTTTCTCCCTTGTAGACATAGCCTTTGTCCCACAACTGTTTGAATGCCCACCAGATGCTCTCAATGTACTCGTTATCCATAGTCTTGTAGGCATTTTCCATATCCACCCATCGCCCAATTCTTGGAACGAACTTCTTCCACAAGTGGTCATACCCCAAAACTTTACCTCTGCAAAAATCATTAAACTTCTTAACGCCTATCTTTTCTATTTCGTCTTTAGAATTAATTCCTAATTCCTTCTCTGCAATATTCTCTATTGGCAACCCATGACAATCCCACCCCCAGATTCTGTCGACATGCTTGCCCCTCATCGTCCAGAATCTGCCGAATATATCTTTGGTAACTGAACTAAGTATATGGCCATAGTGTGGCGCTCCTGTGGCAAAAGGAGGACCATCATAAAAAACGTACGG
>JAHJRM010000048.1 GCA_018830905.1 Nanobdellota archaeon | reverse complement strand
TCTGCTCCAGGGAAAGTTAATCTCTGAATATGCTCTTTTTTATATTGGTTCCCTCCGAAGTCTATTTCCATATCCGAGAAACTATCCGTCCTATCAAAACTCATTTTACAATAACCCTCTTTATCCAAATTCAATTGAAGTTCAAAAGGTTTGAATGCAGGAAGACACTCTTCATTCCCATAATTAACTTCCACTCCGCTTCCGTCAGAAAGCTCATCGTACCTATACCCATCTTCAAGCGAACTCTCGTCCGCACTTATCTCTGGCGCCGTCAAATCTTTTTCATTTTTCCAAATACATCTCTCATCATCAGTATCTTTATTTATCAAACCACATCCAGCACCAAGACTCTTACACTGATATTCCATACAAGGGAAGTCTCCGTCGTTACACAAACCACAATTCTCTCCCTTAGATTGCGCTTGCCACGGCTTACATTCAAATATGATTTGCCTGTCTGTCTCCCTTGTAAGATACTTTGAACCCCACATTGCTAGTGCTGTTCCTCCCATAGCAAACCATCCTGCGGGACCTACCCCTATCCAACCTAATGCAACTAGCCCACTAGATATTCCTGTACCTGCCCAATAACCTGCAAAAGCACTTCCCCCAACCCTTAATCCAGCATCTCTAGCCCTTGTACTATCTCCAGTACTTCTAAAGACGAGAATGGCTTTTGTAACTCCAATAACAGCAGAACCAATTCCAGAATATTTTAACGCTGTATCAAGACCCTCAGGATTCCAAAATCCCCCCTTCGTGCTTGGAGAAAGAAACTTAATCGCTTTACCAATCACGCCCGTTTTTGGAGCTTTTGTTACTTCTGCTCCTTTTACAGCTAAGATCCATTTTCCTCCTTCAAGAATATAGCTTTTTCCATCTTTTGTTTGAAATGACTTATCTGTTAGAGTCCCTTCTTTTAATTGATCTGGAGAAATAGGTAATTGAGGTAAAGAATCTCCAAGAGTATTTGCTTCTCCCTGCCCCCCAACAACCCCAACATCCAAACTAATCAAATAAGAAAACGCGAACAGTCCAACTAACAAAATAACTATCTGCCCCAAAGCCAATTTTCCTTTAGTATTTTCTAACATTTTACTTTTTATCATTCACGCCAGGAAGAGTAGTCCAGTCTATCTTCTCCCCCTTAAACAAATCCTTCCAACTATTATATCCCTCTCCACCCTTATAGTCTCCAATAACTCCACAATCTCCGAGGGAAACACACAGATTCTGGTAACCCTCTGCCCAATCTTGGTTAATCTTCGTTTTTTCTTTCTTATCATTAAGCGTCTTGTCTAAACATCTTGGCGTACACGACTGGTAACATTTAGATTCACTCCAGCCTTCTGCAGACTGGCAAACTTTAACACACTCCGCACTCGCCCCTGCTCTGAAATCCGTGAATCCCACAATCTCTTGCGTATACGGAACAGTACAAGTTACACTCGCAAAACTACAGATACTCACGACGTCCTCATTATTTTCACTCTCTGCAATTGTCCCCGTAGGGTCCCAGAACTTAAAACCAGGAGAGTACTTTGGAACGCACGCCGCAATTATATATTCCTCCGCGTCGTCGTCCCACATTTCTTTCTCCACACCATACTGCGTTCTCAAAACGCCCGCATCCCTCACAACCTCACAATCTCTTTCATCTTCATTCAAACAATCTGCCGTGCTATTCTTGAGCATACAATCACCCCATCGATTCACTACACACCTAGCTCCTCCATTTCCATCTTCAGAACAAAGTTTATTTCTGAAAGAATCACAAAGCTCATATTTCACCTCTCCATTAGCACAATACATCGCGTAAGAAATCTCACCAGGCTTAGCATTCTCAAAAGTATTTATTGAAGCAGAACACCACTCATCTCCGTTCGCCCTAGCAACATCTCCTGTCAAAGAACTCGCAACACAATCTGTCTTTCTACAAATACTATCTCCATACTTTGGAACATTCGGATCAACACCCCTTTCATAACCTTTACAAGTGCTACCCTCACCAACATCACAAAAACCATTTGTGGCTGAACCCTTATTTCCCTGCCCATTTCCCTCGTCAACTTTAACATCCCGATTCCCTGCTCTGTAGCTCCAATAATTAACATCTTTTATCTTGGTAGCGTCGTAAACATTAGCAGTATTTCCACAACCATCGACGTAATAGACATCATTCTTCCCAGGCTCACATCGAGTGTTTGTAGTCATAGAACAAAGAGTTCCTAACTGTGGTGCCGTACACAAAAGTCCGGGGTGAAACTCTCCCCCATTAATTTGACAATTCTCTCTCGTATCATGACTACAATCTCTTCCTATTTCCATTTCAAAAATACAAGCCCCTTCTTCTTGAGGTGAAGCCAATGCTTGACACGATGGCTCATCTTGAATATCTGCTCTGAACGTAGCCTTAACATTATAATCACTACCAAGCACATCGCACGCAACCCTCTCAACAAACTTCGCCTCATCACCAAGGAGGCAACATCCTATACTACACTGAGCAACTTCATCTTTTGGTTGATTGTAAAAATACCCTCCCTGTGAAGGATTACATGTCGCTTCTGGGCTAGGCAAGCACTCACCCGTTCGTGTATTAACACACGTTCCCTCTGAACAATATGAAGTGCTCTCACAAGAAGTTCTATCATTTCTAAAACCCATATTAACCTCTTCCAACGGAACATTCAGACATCTCGCACCATCAATAGTTTTCTCCGCACAATACAATGTTTCCTGACCTTCCTGTGCAGAAACGTTTCCAACTAAAAAAAACGAAATCAAAACTAAAAGCAACATTATCACCAAATATTTCCTTCTATTTATCATCTTAGTATACTACTGGGAACGCAAGACTCCTTGAAGCAAGCTGGAAAACATCCCCGCTGCTTAACTCTTCTATTTTGTAAATCTTCGTTCCATCGTCCCTCAAATTTTTATCTACAATTATATTCGAATCAAGCCTACCATAAATTCTCGGGTCAGCATCTCCGAAAGTGTTTTCCCACTCAATTATTGAATTCGCAATGCTAACAAGTTCATAAAGATTATTGTCCACAGTCACTCTAAAATCATCAAACCTCGTCGTCTCGGACTTAGACGTTGTAAGAATATAATTCATATCAACATTAATTCTATTAGGAAGAAGCTCCACTCGCGTAAGTCCTGTATCAAGGGCAACATTATAACCATCTCCTTCATAACTCTCTTTCAAAGAATCAAAGCACCTCTGCACATCCTCCCCAATTGCATCTTCAATCTCCGATTCAATATGTTGCTTCAATAATGGCTGTTGAACAACACATGGCGCCAAATCTTCATTCGTATAGCACAAGTACTCTATAGGAATCTCATTGTAAGTGAAATAATGTTCTGGTTCAACGCTCCCGCCTTGCATCGAAACTAACTGAACAACTTCAACAACTTTTTCATTCAAACAAGTTTGCATAAACCCTTGGGGGTTCTCCGCATTAAAGCTAGAAATATTAATTCCTGAACCTGGCAACACAAAAAAATACAACAAGACCGCACCAACAATCACAATCGCAATAATAACAAAGATAGTTACCTGTCCAGACTTATCTCCAAGGAACTCACCACGCCTTTTTTGCATAACTTTTACAGGGAAATTTTGTTTATAAATATTGTGAGACTTTTAGAATTTATTTAATTTTTTGCAACTTCTTTTTTCTTGTGATAAATATTGCCAAAGCTCCGCCAATTACCACGACAAGTACAAACACTGTTGCTATACCGCCTTTTGTTTTTAAATTCCCGATGACAGCTCCTGTCATTGTTCCAAAAAAACTCTGAGAGTCTTCAGATTCTGTATCTTCTGTCTCTTGTTCTGTATCGCCCAAAGTATCGTCTTCCTCAATAACTTCCTCATAAATTGATTGAACATTAATTGTTGCTTTATTATTTACAATTTCTTCAAGCTTAACAACTAAATCATAAAAACCATCAAGTTCAAAATCAATCTTCTTTTCCTGCCCGATTTCTAAAACAAATGTTAAAGGATTACTTTGAACTGTAACACTAGCAGAAGTGCTATCAACATAATTTAAACTTAATGTGTGTTGCACATTTTCTATTTGAAACTTCATTTGATCTTTAACTCCCATATCTTTTGTAACTCCGCTACTTATTTGCGTCACAGAAATAATATGAATAGTTCCATCATTACTAGTAGAAGAACCTCCACCACCTCCGCTTCCAGGACTTCCACCAGGGGAATCCGCTGGAGGATTATCTGCGGGGGGTGTTGGAGAATTCATATAACATCCATCTATGTAGATATTAATACAAGAATCAGAACATCTTAAAGTTCCAGAATCAAAACCATAATTAGAACAACTTAATGCACCAAAATCACTTTCATCACACACTTCTCCAGAACCTTTTATTTTATCTCCACAATAATTTTCTTCAGAAACAGGACATGTCTCAAATGTTAAATCTAAATCAAAACTTTTCCCCCAATCCTCTTGCCCATCATATTCTGGATGTTCATCTGCTTCAATACCATTAATAAAAAAACTTACTGTTCCAGAACTGCTTTCGCCACAAGAAGAAACATCTATTGAATATTCTCCATTACCTACTGTTCCTAAACTTCCATAACCATTCAAGTAAGCATTTATAGGAAAATTTCCTGGAAGATTTCCACCTTCACAAAAAACTTTTCCAGAAAAACTTGTGGGGATACTTGGAGGAGAAGTGCATAATCCAGACAATAGTCCTCCTGAAAAAATTAATATAAAACTCATTAATATAATTTGTTTCTTCATAATTACCCATGACCTTTTCTGTTTAAAAGCATTGTTATCCTCGATAAACTAGGTTGTAGAATATGAATAAAAAAAGAAAATTTATTAACATAATTTCTTAATCAAATTAACAAATTCTTGAACATCATTTTTTATAAAGAACTTTTCCTTTTTCATTTATCTCTTTTTGGATTTTTTTTGGAAGAATGTTAAAAACTTGAATATCTACCTTGTCAGGTAATTGCCCAGAAACTCTTTTCCTGAATAAGGTAGCTTCTCTTAAAGAAATTTTATCAAATTCAACAGCAATATCAATATCAGACCTAACTGTCAATTTATTTTCAATAACAGAACCAAACAAAATTATTTTTTTAATTTTATTTTTTAATGGCTGTTCTAGAATAACTTCCAATGCATCATCAATTATTTTTTTATTTTCAATTCCTTTTTTCAAATTAAATTCCTTTTCAAATTTAGAAACATCTTTAATAAATTGAAATTTTTTCCTGATATCTCTCGATAATCTGTTTTTTTCTGATTGAGTTAGATTAATTCCGTTCAACTGCTTTTCAATTATCTTTAGCTCACGCTGTCCAAATATCTTTCTGGCATTCTCATTCTTCTCTAAAAATTGTATTAAGTTCATTTTAGATTAATAGGGAATATAACCTCTATAATGGTTATAATAACCTAAATTATGGTTATATTTAAATGTTTTGGCTTGATAAGAATCTTTGAAAAAGAAAAAAAGAAAGAAAAAGAAAAAATAAAGTTAAAATAGGTCTAATCAGGTGTATCAAAGTAATAACTTCCTGGCTCATATGCAATAGTGTCTTGATCTAAAATCTTTGTTCTTATCCAATATCCTTTTGTTGCTTCTAATGTATTATCCTGAACAGGAGCCCACACATTGCTGACTAATTTAAGGATGTTATTTAGGAAAACATTTCCCTCTAATAGCTCAAATGCTACTTCCTCATTTCCATTATCTTTATCAATGATATCTGTATTAACTTTTCCATATTTACCAACAAGATTCCATTTACCAGTTGCTAATGTTACTGAAGGCACAGGCATACCCGGACCATCAAATTCTTTTTCATATCCATAAATCACATCTGGATTTTCCATCTTTATCCAATATGCATATCCTGGAACAATATTCCAACTTCCAGTAAATTGACCATAGTATGCTGAATCCTCATCATAACGTCTTGTTTTAAGCCACTCTTCATTAACAGCATTATATTGATAAACAGTATATACGCTAGTTCCATCATATACTATGTTATCATATATTTTACTGAAGATAACATCAATATCTGAATCCTCAGCTTCCAAAGGAATCGAAATTAGGTTCCATCCTTCTTGAAGTTCTACGACCCAATCTGGCTCTTCATAGACTGAAACATCTACAGTTTCTGTTATCTCATTTCCATATATGTCCGTTGCTGTCACAGCAATTGTATATTCTCCTGCCTCTACATATGTATGTGTTGGAGCATCTCCTCCTGTTAGGTCCACTGAGGTTGGTTCTTCTCCATCAACAAATTCTTCTCTATCAAAAGTCATACCATCCCAATTAATTTCATAACTAGCAACACCACTACTGTCTGAAATCCTTATACTTATTGTAGTTTGTTCCTCGTCTTCTAGTTCATAATTGTACGGAGTGTTTTCAAATGTTATTATTGGACCTATTCCATCTGCACTACATCCTTCATCCCAACAGTAAGGTTCATAATCAACATTTCCCAAGACAAGTGTTTCAAAGTCAGGTGTTGCAGTTCCCCACCAGTTGTTTTCTGCATTGAGTTTGTATGTTGTTAAGCTAGCCAAAATACTTACAGACTTAAAGCCGTAATCTCCAATAATTCCTACAAACTTATTGTAGTTGATAGTATTTCCTGAGCCAAAATTGTCATCATCAAACTTTGGTCCAGCAAAACCTGTTCCATCATTGTCTATTCCAACACCATACGTGTTCGAAGAATCAACATCGTTGTTTGTGAAAACAAAATCAGATAGCTCTCCAGTAGGATTGTCTTCTGCCCAAACGTAAACAACACCATCAGTATCTCTGAAAGTGTTATCATTTAGCAAGATGTCACTTATATCTTCATCCTGAAGGTTTATTGGGATAGAACACTTGTTAACAGTATTTCCATCAAAGGTAACACCATCAACCTCCACACTTATAGACCCTCCTATAAAGTCCCCTCCAATCTTCCAAGGATTACAAACCTTGTTGTCGGGACCATTAAAAATGTTATCATTCATAACGGTGTCTGTTACAGCATTAGCAGGAGTTCCCCCACCAATGTAAACACCAACAACAGGACTTGACGTCATAGTGAACTCGTTGTTTGTAATAACTGTGTTATCAATTGGGTCTGACGAGGAGTCAATAGTAATACCCACTTCATTAGCATCAACCAAGAAAGTGAAACCATCAAGAGTTACATCGCTAGCAATTATTGTGTGCTCACCATCAATCGTAACTTCACCATTTCCTTGCAAGATTATTGCTTTGTTAATAGTCAAATCTTCTGTGTAAGTTCCAGCAGGAATTTCTATTGTTCCTCCTGCAGTTGCATCGTTAATTGCGCTTTGAATTGTTTGAGTTATCGAATCAACACTCTTTGCTACAATAGCATCTCCCATATCTGTAGTAGTTATTGTCCAGGTTTTAATTCCATATGTTGCAGAAGGTGTTGCCTGCACTGTAAATATATTGGAACTCCCTGCAGTTATATAATGCTCTGAACTATCTGCCGCATATTTACAGTATGTAGCATCACTTAAAATAAGAGTCCAATCTGCTGGAGCGTCTCCACATGTGATATCCCCAAAACCAGTAGTAGGTTTTGCTACCTTAGCATAAATAATATCTGTTCCTCCAGTATTTGTTACCGTAAAATCAAGAGTAGCAACAGTATCAGGTTTTAACCAACTACTTGGAGAAACCGTCACATCAGAAGTATGCGTAGCACTAACCAAACCAACCATCACAAACATCACTGTTAAAAAAATTGTTAAAATTTTTTTCATCTTTATTTTTATTTACCTCCTTTCAATTCTATCCGGCTATAGTCTAAGACTACACTCCTTTTGACCATATCAACCCTAATCTGAATTTGTTTATAAGTATTATTGTCGTCGAAAGAATACTTTTTTGTAACTACTTAAAATTAATGAATTAATGAAGAAGAAAAAAGTCTTTTTGAAGTTTGAGGATATTTTGAATATTGATTAAAAAGATGTTTCTTTATCTCCATAAATTTTTTGACCTTCACAATTCATCCAAAGTGCCTTGAATCTTTCTAATGCTCCAGGTTCATTTTCTTTTAATATTTCATTCATATTCTTAATCATTAACTCTCTGGATTTATCAAAAGCAGTTTTTGTAAAATCTCCTTTAATAAGATACTTTACTAATTCATTTGAAGGTTCTAAATAAAGTGCTGCTATTTTATCCTTAATAGGGTTAGTAGTCCTTGTTTCATCAAACCAAAATTGAAATGGAAACTCGTACCCAATAAAGCAGGTGCCCTTACCAAAAGTAGAGCATTTTTTACCAAGAGAAACTGCTACAAAACAAGACCTAGCATATGTTATTTTGTCTTTTAAAAGTTCATCATTTTCATTTTCTTTTATTATAATCTCTCCTTTTTCTCCCTCAATACAATCTTCGCCCCCATGCCCATTAAAAAAGAGGAGTCTTGGTTTTTGTTTTTCCATGAATTTATTTATAGTTTCTTTTTTGACTGTTCCTGCTTTAAAATCAGTTACTGACACACCCGTTTCCTTAGCATATTTAATAACTAGTTTAGCGTAATGTGATAAGTAAGTTGTTGTGTCATCATGTTCTGGTCTAGTAACTAATAATCTTTGAGACATTTTAAACAGAAGTCAAGGTTTTTGTTATTTCTCCACGAGAAAGAGCTTGAATAAATCTTAATTCCATATCTAAAATTTGTTTACCAGTGTCATCCATTTTATTAACATGTTCTGCTATCTGAACTTTATTGAAGGAACCTTCTCCCCCAATAGATAATTTATAATGTTTAGGCATTGTAGCTATTTTCATTAAGACAATTTCTTTAAGTGTTTCTAATTGCTTTTTCTTTTCTTCTTCATTCATATTATTCTTAACTCCTTTAATGCTTTTAAAATTTTCTTTCCCAATTCAGTATCATTTCTGATTTCAATATAAGCTACATTCCATGTATATGGTTTTTCTTCTATAACTGCAATTATATCTTCCCTCAGATTTTCAGGGATATTTCCAAAAATTTTTAAGAATTTAGCTTTTTCGTCTTCCATTATATTTCCTTCTTTCCTTGTGTATTTAAAGACATACTCTTTTTATAAGTTATGTTTTATCCCTTTGAAAACTAAAACTCTTTTGATTAACGCCATTCTAAGACATAGAAAATGGCAAAATTCCTTAAGAACTTTAAGCAAAAGGAACTGATTGCTGGTTAACAGGGATAGTTGCTAAAGGAATCGGTTGATTTAAAGTGGGCGTTTTCAACAAGGCAAATAATGAAACGGCCCCCTTCTGTTCATGGACAATTAACTCGGCATCTTTTAATTCTTGTAAAATATTTGGATTGACATTCATCATTTTCAAAAATTTAGAAATATGCCGGAACTCTACATTAACTATTTTTCCACTGCTATTAAAATCCAAAATCAAATTTCCCACTTCTGCACTTCCTTGCACAACATCTTCTTGTTTTTTCCGAGAAATAATCAGGCTATCAGAAAAATTATCATAGTCAAAATTTTTCTCCTTCATGAAAATATCAGAATATTAAACTATTTAAATATTTCAGTCAATGCAAGCGCCGTTGTAACAATCACAATTTTCAACCTTTATTGAAGGAACTCCGTTTTTGCAATATGCTTCATAAAGATAATCAGTGTATTCATTATAAACAATTGCTCCGCCGCCAGGTCCAACGTTATTTAATACATCGCCAAGATTAGTAGTAGTGCTTGTTTTGCAGGAGTCCTTGAACCCCTTGTATTTTCCATTTAATTTCATCTTCGCATCCCCTGCAGTAGAATAATCCAAACCCCCATCACTATCCTCACAAACTGCCTCAATTTCAACTCCGCATTTTCCTGGAACCTCTCCTTGACTAGCCCATTCTTCATTCACGCAGGTAAAATAATTAGTTCCATCACATTTTGTTTCTCCAATAGAACATTCTGATTCTTCCCCAACACACTGACCATTGCTACATCCAAACTCACAATCTGCATATTTATCCTTTCTGACATTGTTAGAATCATACCACCACGCATCACTATTATAACACTTTTTTTCATAGTGACTAACATAATCAACAGCAACACAAACATCTGTTGTACTTGTGAAACCATATGCCCCACCAACGTCGTTTACACATTTCAAACCAGCTCCGCAATCATCGTCCGAGTCGCAGTCTCCTTCCCCCGCACTACATTTGCAATCAGCAGAGCAATAATTCCAACCACCCAATTCTCCTAAATGACAATTTTCTTCTTCTTCAACATCCACTTCAACATTGATCTCATTATTTGATTCATCATAGTCGTTGCTAATAAATACCTTCACAAACAACACATGAATTCCTTCCAACGCTCTCCAAATAAAATTAACTTTTTTGTTTTCACCTGCCACTAAACTAATCATTTTTGTTCCTTCAATCTCTTCATCTACATAAAAACTTACATTCACATTTTCATCGTAATCCCCTTCGTTAGAAACTTCTGCTTCAATTTCAACATCCTCTTCGGCATTTAAACCTGAAGGAGAATTCAAATCTCTAACTACAACATCATGGATTTTTTCAAAACATTTCCCTCCTTCAACAAAGTAATTTTCTCCAGAACAGCAAGTAGATGTCCCATCATTTCCTTCTATGAAAAATTCAGAATAATCATCCCCACAACAATAAAGACCTTCATCCATCCATACGCTCTTAGTTTTCCATTGGGCACCACATCCCGCATTACATACATTTTTGTTTGCATCACAAAGCTCATCCCAAACGCCAGCATCACATATGGCTCCTCTCCACGTACTTCCCGCAATGCTTCCCGCAATTTGCCAGTTTTCATATCTATACTGATTGTTATCAATAGACGCGACGCCTCCACTAGGACAAATTGCTCCACTTTCTACATTGTATGGCTTCCTTCCATCATCACCAAATAAACAGAACTCTGGCTCCGTTTTCTGAATATAGCATTTCCCTAATGAAGGTTTGTCTTTAATATAGGGAGAAGTTCCTGCTTTTTGGTAAACAAAATATTCATTCGCATCGTCCCCACAGCACGAACCGGCATAACAATACGAGTCTAAACCACAGCCCCCTGCCTGGACGCCGTTTCCAATTCCAAAACAGTCCTTATCAATATCATAAATCTCATCATCACACCCATCAGGAATCCCATCCTTATCTTTATCAATATTATCGTCATATCCCGGACACCGGTCATTGTCATTCACAACACCGTCCCCATCATCATCCCATCCTTCAAAAACACATTCCTTCTCATAATTATCACTGAACAAAAAAAAGTCATCATAGTCCACATCCCCATCCCTATCCAAATCGTATTCATCCACCCAATTTTCGCTTTGTTCATCTGTATTAAAGTGTTCTGAAAATAGAAAGTAATCATCCAGATTTACCTCCCCATCTCCATCAAAATCAGGACAAAGTTCAGAATCAGTTTGACTTCCATCAGCAACAGCAAAAACAGAAAAACCGCATAGCATAATCATCACAATCGCTAAACTTGCTTTCTTCATATTATAACTAAATCATCTTATTTATAAGTATTATTGTCGTCGAGAAAATAGGTTTTGTAGTTACTCAAAGTCAATGAATTTAACTAACTAAAAATTTAAAATAATCAACACCAAAAACATTTTATTAATCCTCAGTTTCAACACGCGGAGCAAGAACAAAAGAGAGTTCCATTGAATCTTTTCTCACATCCATCCTAAGTGGATGGTCTTCTGCGAACTTTAACGTAGTCTTCTC